>NZ_PCYY01000030.1:0-18418 GCF_002553955.1 Lactobacillus sp. UMNPBX12 | reverse complement strand
TAAAGAAATAAATTTAAGGAATCATTCATCCTTACACAAACTATTTTACAGTCTCATCCTTCTTTTTACTATTAATACTATTAGTCTTTTCTATTATAAAGTTCTTAAAATAACTATGCAATCGGTTTCAAGATGATATTTTATTCAGTTTATTATGCTCATAAAAAAATAAAATAACAAAAAATATATTGATTTATAACATTTATTTGATCATAATGTAAGCGATATCTAAAATTCGTGGGAGGAAACTTTTATGAGAAAAAATACTAAAATCATTTTAACATCACTTGCTTTACTCGCAAGCGCTAGTGTTTTGGCACCATCAGCTGTAGTGTCTGCAGCTGATCAACCTGCTACTAATGTTGCTGCAACTACTGCTACTAGTCAAAACAGCGACTTGCAAACTATCACTATGACTATTACCAAAACTGGCAGCACTACCCCATCAGAAGCTGCTATGTTCTTGGGCAACTCTGCTCAAGTTAATGTTAAGGACGGTAAAGTTACCGAAGTAATTATTCACGTTGATGGCTCTAAAGCACCAATGACCAAAGGTCAAGACATGTCTAAGATGGTTGCTAGCCTAACATTGAATGGTGTAGCCGGCAAGCAAGAAAATGTTGCTAAAGACGGCTCATCCCTTGACTATGTTTTCTCAGCAGATGCTTATAAAGAAGGCGCTGGCAGCTTAGAATTCGGTCTTAACGTTATGGGCAAGACCATGAACGAAAAGGCTGATATTACTTTAGGTAAGGTCGCTGAAGACACTGCTAATAAAGATGCCAATACTACATCTGACAAGACTCAAACTGATGCCGCTGCTGCTAAAAAGACAGCTGCCAAGAAAGCTAAGGCCGTTAAGCGGACTCTGAAGCACAATGCTTATGTCTACAAGAAGAACGGCAAGCGTGCTAATAAGAAAGTTTTGAAGAAAGGTCACCGCGTTAACACTTATGGTCGCGCAATTAAATTACACGGCAAGACTTTCTATCGTATTTCAAAGAATACTTACGTTAAAAAAGCTAACTTTTAACTAAAAATTTATTTCAAGAAAATAAAAAGACGGGCGTTGGCTCGTCTTTTTTGTTTGGATTGTTATTTGAGAGAAAATTTCTATTTAAACAAAAATATCCTTAAAATCAGCTACCACGTCTTTATTCTTTCTGCCAGGAATAACAGCGTAAATCACAGTGGAGATGCTTGTCGGAGTATCAAAGGCCTCCTGCCACATTTTTGCGACTTCTTTTGCGTTAAAGCCAAAAACGCCTGCACCCCAGGCGCCCAGAATAAGCACATCCACTTGTTGATCTTCAGCAATTTTCTTAACGAATTTCATTCGCTCAATCATTGCATCATTTGCCATTCCTTTTGCTTTGCCTCGGGCAGCAGATTTATTTGGAGCAGCGCAAGTAATGACATCTGTTTTTGCGCTAGGTCTAGTACTCGTACCCCAAAGCACATCAGGCGTGTAAATTGCTCGATCAGTATAAAGATTGTCATTGAGGTGTTGCTTATTCCAAGCATAATAATCTGTAAAACTGGTAATTATTGGATAAAGATCAGATACGCCGCAAAGTGCCTCTTCCTGGGCCATTAACCACAAATATCGCCGAATCCTCCAATATCAGACAGCAGAAGAACTCTTCAAGCAATATATCTCTTCATAACCTAACTGTTGCACTTAATTTGACAATTCAGGAATAAAAGGATTTTTATCTTCCACTCAAATTAAGTGCAATTTGAGAAATCAAAGTATCCATGAAATACATACCGAAAAAGACAAATAATGCCACAATTAAGATCTTCCATGAAATCTTTGATAAATCCTTCAATCTATGAGTTACTGAAATTCCGGCAAAGGCTAATACCGATGTAGTTAATGATAAAAAATCTACTGCATTAATTACACGAACACAATATGGACTAAGCAAACAGAAAACTAATGAAACGATAGACACCCAGCCTAGAATGGGAAATCCTCTAACAATCTTCCACGGAACTCGTTTCATTAACATACTGATAATAATGCCAATCAGAGAAAACAGCCATAATAGACCTAGGCCGGCAAAAGTATCAGGTGTAATTGGGGTGCTCTTAGGATTTTTTACTAACTTAATCCACTGAACAAATAAAACTAAACTAACACTAAGCAATAAAATTAATGCATCTCTACCTAATTTATAAAAATTATTTTCTCTAATCATGTTCTGGGTATACTTCTTTCTTTTTATCAAGCAAACTAGTCAAGTGAACATACATGAATCTTTGCAAAGGAACTGCGAGGAAATACATAATATAAGTTCCAATAAAACTAGTTAACAACTGACTTGCTGCCGCAAATGATAGAATCGTCTCACTATGTTTAGGAACCAGAGCTGCTAAAGCTGAAGAAGCTGCAGTCATCATAGAACTTGATCCTACTCCAGAACTCATCGCAACAGCTTGATAACTAAAGCCCATCCCCAAAAGAACTGGTGCTAAAATTGAGAAGACAATCGAACCAAAAATTGTTCCAATTAAGTAAATACCTAGGACTCCTCGACCTTCCGGTGAATCAAGTGTATATTTTTCACTAATATAGGCTAGTTCTCCTTCTCTGCCTAATCCCAATGTTGAGCCAATGGCCTCTTGTCTTAATCCTAGTAATAAAGCTACTGGTAGTCCAAATAAAATTGTGCCTAAATTACCTAACTCATGAATGAGAAATACCCAACCTACTGATAAAATTTCATTAATCTTAGGTGCAACATTTGCTCCATAACGTGCCATTAGTGGCAACATTATTAAAATCATATATTTTCCAGCAAACTTTACTCTTTTATCATTGTAAAGCCGCTTGATTGGCTTTAATGGAAGTAAATAAATAATAATCGCTAAAATAACTGCGAATACTAATGGTAGAATTGAAACTTCAATTTTACCAATTTTGAAAACCTGCATCCCTATAAATTCCGCAATAGTGTCAATCAATAGCACTAAAATAATTAATGGACCATAATTTTTTAAAGATTTCATTTTTCTGCTCCCATTTTATTTAATTGTTCAAGATATTCCTGATTTGTTCTACGATAAGTCCTGATTTTATTAAGATTATTTGATATTTCTAAAACACTGTTAAAGATAAATTCCGGGAATATGTCCAGTACAAAAACTGGATCAACTAATTTAAAATCAGAGCCATGAATGGTTCCATTCCAACCACCATATCCAATCTGAATAGTTGGCATTAGATAACTTACATCACCAATATCACCAGCTGCCATGGTATAGCCTCGGTTTTCAATCAATTCTGAAATCTTGTCATTCCTTAAAAATACATTTTTTATTAAAGCATTCATGTCTCTATTCGACCTTAAAGGCAAATAGCCAACCTGTGTTTCTGAATTAAAATTACCGCCTAAAGCTAGGGAGCATCCTTCTGCTGCTTGATTGAATTGCTTCATTAGTTGCTGTGCATATTCGACATCAAAGTATCGTATATCTGTCCCCATGCTAACATGATCGGGAATTACATTAATCGATTCTGTATTATCACCTATCATCACTGGATTAAACCTAATTTGATTTGGATTTTTTAATTGTTGACGTTTGAAGGCCAAAGCAGTGGTAAATAGGGTGGCTATACTCTGTGCATTTACCCCCTCTTCAGGAGCAAATGCTGCATGACTCGCCTTACCAAAGAAGTCAAAGTATTGAAAATTAAATCCAGCTAAATCACAATTAATTTCAATAGTCCTACGCTCAAAATTTTCACCTATAGCATGAACTGAGACACAGTAGTCGACATCATCAAAGACACCTAATTTAATTGCTTCTTGTTTACCACCAAAATAAGTGATTTTTCCTTCCGCTTTCTGTTTTTTGCGCCACTCCAAATCAACAAATTCTTCAGCCGGTGTAAAAATAAATGCTAAGTTAGCGCCAAAATCACCAATTCGTTTATTTTTCACTAGTTCATTCATAATCGCTAAAGCTATTGTCACCTGAGTATAATGGCCACAAGCTTGAGCTGCTCCTGTTTCACTATCAGCATTTCTATGCCCCGGCTGGTATAGTGAATCTAGTTCTGCAATAATTCCAATAGTCTTAGTTTGGTGATTATTAAACACCACTTTTATCCCTGTATTGCAGAAATGTTCGGCTTTTGCCATAGGAGTGATTTCATGAATAGCTTCTTCTATCGCCTCAGAAGTTTTATACTCCTTATATCCCAACTCCGGATTATTTAGTAGATAATCTGCTAATTCCCGCATTCTTGGATAGTATTCTTGAAAACTCGACATTCAATTCCCCACTTTTTCAAATCATCAATATTACATTTGATGGTTTAAATAGTACAGCGATATTCAAGCTGAAGCAAGAACAATTTTTAATTATAATAAATAAATGGTTCGTATTTTAAATAACGATAAGCATAAATAAAGCATCACTTACAAGAAAAATCTCACAAGTGATGCTTTATTTGTAGTAAAAAATATTTAGAATTTACGTAAACCATGTTGGTAAACTTGCTTGTCTTTTTGGCCGACTGCAGCAACATTTTCTAATGGATTATCCCGCAAAACTAGGAAATCCGCATATTTGCCAACTTCAAGCGAACCATATTCTTGATCAACCTTAAGCAATTCAGCACTACCCAAGCCGCCTGCTCTTAAAGCTTGATAATTTGTGGCTCCTGCTCTAACCAATTCCACTAATTCATTAGGTGTATCAGAGAAGCGATTGAAATATGTTCCTGCGTCTGTCCCCATTGCCAGTCTCACCCCCTCCTTGATCGCATGGCCGACATGATTATAAAAGTCATCAACTACTGCACACATCTTGCGGTATGAGAACTCAGGTACAACATCTTTTCCATGAACGACAATTGTCCGACCTGCAGTCAATGTTGGTGACAAAAATGTACCTTGTTTTTTCATCAAAGCCAAGTCATTATCATCTAAATAAAAACCATGTTCTACAGAATCAACTCCTGCAACAACTGCATAATGAATACCAAGTCGTCCCTCGGCGTGAGCACAAACTGTCATGTGCTTGGAATGAGCTTCTTCTACCGCCATCTTCATTTCTTCAAGAGAAAGTTCGGTATCGTCAACTTGATCGCCTAATGACATAATTCCACCTGTTGCCATCAGCTTAACATTTTTAGCACCCTTGGAAAACTGTTCACGCACTGCCCGACGCATGTCCTCTGGACCGTTAACCAAATGACTAGCATTTTGCTCTCCATTTAACCCCACCTTGAAATCACCATGTCCGCCGACAATTGACATTGTCATTCCAGTTGGCATCACTTGAGGACCTTCAAAAGGATACTGCTTGCGCATCTGCACTAATTTACAGTCAACATCAAAGGATGTGCCACAACTACGAACATAAGTCACACCAGTTTGTAAAGCTTCACGCAGATCCCGCAGTGCTGCATAAGTAGTCGAAGCTTCAGTAGTCGGAAATTTTTTCTTCAAGTCAGAATCAAGCCCCATGTGAGTATGTGAATTAAGCAAACCGCTCATCACATATTTCCCTTTAAGGTCAACTTGTTTGTCAAAATCTGCTGTGCATTTTCCCTTACCTTGATCGGTCAATTTACCTGTTTCATCATCAACGACAAACCAAGCATTATCTACTAGATTATCTTCATTACCAACGAATAAATTACAATTTACAAAAGCTGTTTTAGTCATTATTTTTCTCCTAATTATTACTTACAGATGCATCTTTAAAGCTGAAATTACCACCCAAGAATTCTACATTTTTAACACTTGGTCGAACCATCCAAGCTTGACCATCATGGAATAATGGCGTCAATCCTTGTTGATCAGTTAAAACACGTTCTGCATTATACAAATCTTCTAATCGCTTAGTAGGATTTAATTCCTTATCTGAATTATTCATATACTTGTCAAAATCTTTGTTAGACCATTTACCGAAGTTATAACTTTGTCCTGTCATCATTGTGTGCAATTGTGAATTAGGATCTAAATAGCCCGAAGTCAATCCAGTAAAGACTGCCTCGAAATCACCATTGAGCATTTTCTTAACTCTAGTAGTCTTCGGCATGCTTCTAACAGTTACATCAACTTTTTTGCCAAAGGTATCTTCTAACTGGCTTTGCACAAACTCTAAAACCTTTTTAGAAACGTCATCATCGTCACCCATTAAGGTAAAGGCCAACTTATTCTTACCCAATTCTTTTAATGCTCTATCATAAAGTTTCTTAGCGCCTGCAGGGTTATAATTCATATATTTATTAGCTGGATTTTTGCTTTCAACATACTGGTCAAAATTCTTACCATCAACATATTCATTTGGTCCAGCAAAAGTTCGAGCTACGGTATTAGCACCACCAACTGTTTTAGCCAATTGAGCTCGGTTAAGTGCCATTGAAACTGCTCTTCTAAAATCGACATTAGCTAGTTCTGGATGCTTGGATACATTGAAAGTCAAGTATTCAGTTCTATCTAGTTTATAGACTGTATAACCAGATTGACCCTTCAGTCTCTTTGAAGCCTGAACATCAAGATAGGCACCATCTAATTTGTTAGCCTGATACAGATTGTAATCAGTTGAAGGCGTCTTTTGTACACTATAATTAACCGTCTGCAATTTAACTTTATCTTTGTCCCAATATTGATCATTCTTTTCTAACTTCCAGTTAAGACTTGAACCAGTCCAGCCTTTTTGAACAAACGGACCATTGTAAACCATATACTTAGATGCAGTCCCATATTTTTTGCCAAACTTTTCGACTACGTGTTTATTTTGCGGATTCCAACCAACTGACAAGGCTTTAAAATACGGTACGGGATGTTTCAAGTGAACTACCAATTCATATTTACCCTTAGCTTCAACACCTAAAGTCGACGGAGCTTTTTTCCCAGCTAAAACATCATCTGCATTAACTACATTTGACCACTCATTTTGCTGTTGTGATTGTGTCTTAGGATCAAGTGTCCGTCTTAAAGAATAAACAAAATCTTCAGCGGTCACTGGATCACCATTAGACCACTTAGCATTCTTTCTTAAAGTAAAAGTCCAGGTCAAACCATCTTTACTCTGATTAGTTTTAGTAGCCACACCAGATACAACTTTACCCGCTTTATTCAGTCTATTGAGCCCTTCAAAAACATTAGATGCCTGTTCACTACCAGTTGTATCTACCATCTTTGAAGGATCCATAGTTTGGATTTCTGAGGTAGTCATCCAGGTCAATTCTTGTTTAGGTGCTTTAGCACCAGATTTGCTTGATGAACATGCAGATAAAGTACTTACGCCTAAAAGTGCTACTACAGTCGTGCCAAATAAGTGCTTCAATGTTTTTCTCATTTTTATCTCTCCCATAAGTCAAAAAAATTAACAACAAGCTTATGATAATTAAAAAACGCCCTACTAGATCAATTGATCTAATAGGGCGTCTTCAACGCGGTACCACCTATTTATTCGTAGAATAATACTCACAAAAATTCTACCTCATGCACGTGCGGCTGATTCTATCAAAATCAGCGATACGTCGCCGCTATAGAGGGCGGACCCTGAAAATGCTAATATCGCACTTTCAGCTCAAAGGTGATTTTCACTTAATTCATCATTATCTTCTTCCACCAACCGAAGACTCTCTGCAAATCATTTCTTAAGTTACTTTCCTTATCAAAGCTCTTTTTTTTATTTGTTGTAAACAATAATATCATGTATTTTTAATCTGTCAATTATTTTTTTATTTTTTTCAATTGTTAAAAATAAAATGATCAATTGCCTCGGCAACTGCACCATGATTATTATCAGCCTGAGTAATGTAATCGCATTGCTCTTTCATAGCAGGATTGACATTAGCCACACCAACACCCACACCAGCAGCCTGAATCATTGACAAGTCATTAAAATTATCACCAATGGCAATTGTTTCTTCAATCGGCACCCTAAGCTGCTCAGCCAGCTTCATCAGTCCCGCGCCTTTATTGACACCTTTACGGTTAAATTCTAAATAACGATTAGATGAATATGAAATATCCAATTCTTGCGTAATTGGTCCTAATTCAGCGGCGATCCGGTGCAAATAATTATTATCAAGACTCTCATAGAGCACCTTGGCAATTTTCTGCCCCTCCAAAAATGACAAGTCTTTATCTTCAATCTCTTTAAACTGGTGTCGTCCCGTCATATAGGCACGTTCATCATCATCGATATGATACGTATATACCATATCTTGAGTGTAAACATGCATGGCAATATCTAGTTCAACCCCATGCCGATATAACCGATCCGCAATTTCATTAGGCAAGCCGTCAAAATACAGCACGCGATTATTCTTATTTTCTGTAATGCTGGCACCATTGAATGAAATCACATATTCATTAGCTGCCTGCTCTAATCCTATTTCCTTTAAAGTATTTTGGACAGAAACGTAGCCTCGTCCAGTTGCAGGAACAAATTTTACACCGTGAGCAACTGCTTTTTGAATCGCTTCTCTATTTTCTACTGAGACATGCGTATCTGCGCTCAACAACGTTTCATCTAAGTCACACGCAATAATTTTATACATCTAGTCACCTCTTCATGCTTAGTTTACCGGAGACACGCAAGCCTAGCAAGGCAACAAATCTTGTAAAATAACATAATTCGTCTAAGTGTAAGCGATTACAAAATAGTAAAAATATTTTTCATTACATAGTTATAATAGACATGCAAGCCTTTAAATAACAGCGTTCTTGCGCCTTGAAGACGGTAAAAAATCATGCTAAGTTGGTGTCAAAAGGATGGTGTTAATAAGATGACAGATAAGATATACACTAATTACTTTATCGAAGATGAAGATTTTGACAAAAACCACTTCCACTACAAGAAATTAAGCATCCCTCAAGGTGTAGAAGCTCAGCCATTAGCTGTCCCTCCAGTTCTTGCACCGGATAAGGAAACTGATACTGATGTCTGGTTCACTCTTGAATCAATTGAAAGCGAAAGCCAAATATTGCCTGGAGCTAAGACCAAGACTTGGGGTTATAACGCTCCTTTGTTAGGTAAAACCATGGTCTTAAAACGTGGCCAGCGAGTTCACGTTACCTTAAAAAATAGTTTACCAGAACTAACAACTTATCACTGGCATGGCATGGAAGTTCCTGGTCCTATTACTGATGGTGGCTGTCATGCCCCTGTTTATCCAGGTGAAGAAAAGCAAATCGAATTCACTGTTAATCAACCAGCTGCCTTAACATGGCTTCATGCTCACCCATGTCCATCCACCGCTGCCCAAGTTTGGATGGGATTAGCTATGGGCGTAGTAGTAACAGATGAAAACGAAGCTAAACTCCCAATTCCTAAAAACTATGGCGTTGACGAGTTTCCAGTTATTTTGCAAGACCGTACTTTCCACAAAGATAATCAACTTGACTATCGCGCTGATTATGATGCAATGGGCGTCTTCGGTGAAACACCATTAATCAACGGCACGGTTCGCCCTTATGTTGATGTAACAACACAAAAGATTCGTTTACTATTCTTAGGTGGGTCTAACCGTCGTGAATGGCGCTTGCACTTTGATGATGACCTAGTTATGACTCAAATTGCAGGTGACGATTCATTTTTGCCTCATCCAATCAAAATGACTAAGATCTTGGTAACACCTGGTGAACGGCTTCAAGTTGTAGTTGACTTCAAGGATTACCATGATGGCGATGTCGTTAACCTTTATACTGATGATTTCAAACTAATTGAATTTAGAATTCACAAGTTTGCACCTGACAACAGTGTTATTCCTGATACATTATTCAAACCAGAAATTCCTGAAATCGCTGAAGATTTGCCAGTTCGTAAAGTAACTATGGATGATCACAACAAGATAAATGGCAAGCAATTCGCAATGCAGCGGATCGATATGAAGCAACAAGTTAGTCATGCTGAATACTGGGACGTAACTAATACCAACTCTAAGGAACACGGTATGTTGCACCCATTCCATATTCACGGCACACACTTTACAGTCGTTTCACGTGATGGCGAAAAGCCATTTCCAAATGAATATGGTTACAAAGACACCATTCCTGTCAGACCAGGTGAAACCGTCCGCTTGCGTGTAGAATTCCCACAAACTGGAGTCTTCATGTACCACTGCCACATTATTGAACACGAAGATGCCGGAATGATGGCTCAAATCGAAGTATTCGACCCTAAACACCCAAAGACATACAAGTTAATGGATATGAAGACATTAACCGACGCCTTTGCTAAAGAAAGAGGCATTAAACCTGAAGATGTGTGGATGCCAGGAATGGATACCGAAGGTTGCGGCATGGAAGTTGACAGCAGTTCTGGTGCTAGTCAAAAATAAAGGAGCTTCAAAATGTGCTCAGGAATGAATAACTTATTTTGGAAAATTATTTGGGTAATTGTTTACGCCATTACTGCCTACTTTACTTTTACCGGCAAAATGATGATGGCAATGTACTGGATGGCCGGTGGGATGTTGGCTGAATCGGTTGTCTCACTCATTTACTACTTTGTTAATCGACGAAAATAAACTTTTTCTCACTATTTCTTCCGTTACTAACTTTTTAACTAAGTAAAAAAATTTATTTGACAAAATTAAAACGAGATGATAAATTAATAGCAATAATTAAAAAATCTTGATGAATAGAGTAATTATAGCTAGCTTTCTTACAGAGAATTACTGGTTGGTGAGAAGTAAAAGAAACTGCTTAATGAAAATGGATTCAGAATGATTATACTAGTGATATTTAGCTAGTATCGGGGTTGCTCTCGTTAACAATGCAAGCTATTGTTAGATAGCTATTGAGGTCAGTTATGTAAATAGCTGGCAAATAAAGGTGGTAACACGAAGCACTCGTCCTTTGAGGATGGGTGCTTTTTTTGCATATGAGAGAAAGAAAAATGAGAAAAAGAAGACAGCGGAATATTATTATTGGCACCATTGTTAGCTTATTGATTATCGTAGCTGGTTACTTCAGCTTCTTTTGGACGCCAAAAAGCAACGGTCAAACCAAAGTTAGCGTAGGAATCGTTGGTGCCAGCAAAGGTGACATTGCAATCTGGAAAAGCGTTGCTCAAACCGTCAAACAGAAATATGGGATTATTTTAACCACTAAAAGTTTTGATGGTTATGACCAACCTGACAAGGCACTTAAATCCGGTGACGTTGATCTGAATGCCTTCCAGCACTATGCTTTCCTCAACGCCTGGAACAAAGCCAACCATGGCGGAATTACTGCAATCGGTAAAACCTATATCTCACCTATTCGCTTATATTCCAAAAAATATCATAGCCTAAATGCACTACCTGAAGGAGCAACAATTGTGGTCCCCAGCGATCCCACCAATGAATCAAGAGCACTTTTTGTTTTGAAAAATGCCGGGTTGATCAAATTGAAGAAAGGTAAAGTATTGGTCTCTGTTGCAGATATTACTGCCAATCCTAACCACTTCAAAATTAAAGAAGTTGCATCTGAACAAACTAGCCGCGTGATCGATGATGTTGATGCCGCTGTCGTCAACAATGACTTTGCTGGCCCTGCACATCTAGGTGACAAGCAAACTATCTTTGTCGAACCATTGAACAAAGACTCTGAGCAATGGATCAATATTATTTGCGCCCGCACCAAGGATAAAAATAAAAAGATTTATCAAGAAATTGTTAAAGCATACCAGACCAAAAAGACCAAGCAAATTTACAAGAAATACTACGGCAACAAGCAAATTGCCGCTTGGGATGTAAAACTAAAATAAGCAATAAATAAGACGAGAACTACAATGACTGTAATTCTCGCCTTATTTTTTTATAATGACTATTTTTTATTTCTTCAATTGCTTCAAGTGTTCTTTGATCTTATCTGCAGCAGCTTGCAACTTTTCTTTTTCTTCAGAAGTAAGCTTTAATTCAATTTCTTCCTCAATGCCGTCGCGACCAATAATAGCTGGATAACCAATATAAGTCTTGTATTCAGGATTATAAACTGAAACAGGACAATATAGATGAGCATCGCTAAAGACTGCTTGAACTAAACGAGTAGCACAAGTGGCAATAGCATAGCTAGTATAGCCCTTTCCCTTAGCCACAATAAAGGAATTCTTATTTGATTGTTCACTAATCTTTTCTTGTTCTTCATCACCAAACAATTGGAAAGCAATCTTGTTGTTAACTCTTACCGTTGACCAGGCTGTAAATTGTGAAGAACCATGTTCACCTAAAACGAAACCTTCTACGTTACGTGGATCTTGACCAAGTTTTTCACCAATTATTCTTTGAACTCTTGCAGTATCAAGGAAAGTACCAGTACCAAAGACGCGATTCTTCTTTAAACCAGAAGTTTCTTGCAAAATTTGGGTAATTGCATCACATGGATTAGAAATATTGATCAAAACGCCGTGAAAGCCTGATTCTTTAATATCTGCCCCAACTTCTTTGGCATTTCTTGCATTTAATTCAAACTCACCAAAGCGGTCGCCTGTCTTAACTGAAGCCGCAATATCACCAAAAGCGGTAATAATAATGTCAGCATCTTCTAAGCCGTCCCAATCTTGCTTTCGCACATTAACATAGCTATCATTTCTAGCCAAAGTATCATGCAAGTCATTGTATTCAGCATTTACTTTAGCTTCATTTTTATCAATTAAAATCAGTTCGTCAACCATACTGTGCGTAAATAAAGTATAGGCAACGGTTGCACCAACATGGCCCATGCCAATAATACCAACTGTTCTCATTTTAAAATCCTTTCAAAAAAACAAAAAGGAAGATAGTCATAGCTACCCTCCCTTTTTATTATTAGGCTTTAACTTCGTTAATTACAACGTCAAACTTGCCACCAGGAGTGGTAATTGATACGGTTTCACCCTTCTTTTTGCCCAATAAAGCTTGAGCAATTGGTGAATCGTTAGAAATCTTGCCATTCAATGGATCTGATTCATCACTACCTACAATAGTGTAAGTTTCTGGATCATCAGTACCAACTTCAGTATAGGTAATTGTTTTACCAACTGAAACTTCGTTAGGATCAACGCTTTCTGCATCAACAACTTGCGCATACTTAAGCATTTCTTCAACTTGCGCAATTCTGTCTTCCAAGTGACTCTGTTCGTCCTTAGCTGCGTCATATTCGGAGTTTTCTGACAAGTCACCGAATGAACGCGCAACCTTAATACGTTCAATAACTTCTGGACGCTTAACTAATTTTAAGTTCTTTAATTCTGCTTGAAGTTTTTCTTTACCTTCAGCAGTCATTGGATAAGATTTTTCAGGCATATTTTTAACTCCTCAGAAATTAATTTTCTTTATCTTGCACTGATCAATAATATTAATTTACGTCAATAATGTCAACCTTTAACGAACTTTAATCGCAAGATCATTTTCAAGAGCAGCAACAATCTTATCCATCGCGTTATTGACAACATCGTCGGTTAAAGTATCTTTTCTGTTCAAGAAGGTTAAGTTGTAAGCAATACTCTTCTTACCAACATCAATGTGAGCACCAGCATAAACATCGATTACCTTAAGTTCAGTTAAGTACTTACCAGCATTAGATTTAATGACGTTTTCAATTTCTTGGTTAGTAACTGGCTTATCAACTAAAAGTGAAAGGTCACGTTGAATTGCTGGGAACTTAGGTGCAGGCACTGCAGTTACGCCCTTAGTTAACATTGGAATAATTGTATCGAGATCAATTTCGTAGCCATAAAGCTCGCTACCACGAAGTGCCTTATCAGCAATCGTTACAGCGTGAGCAATCATTCCGATCATCCCAACATATTGCTTATCAATGTAGATTCCTGCAGTTCTAGTTGGGTGCATCCCCTTGATGCCTTTAGCCTCATAAACCACTTTTTCAGGATCAATACCAATTGCATTGAACAAATTGGTTAACTGTCCCTTAACAAAGTAGAAGTCTACCTTTTGGGTTAAATGTTGCCAATTTTCCGCAAAAGTATTGCCAGAGTAAATAGCTGCTAAATGTTCATGCTCGTTGAATTTACCACCATCATGGTCATAAGTTCTGCCTTGTTCAAATAAAGCTAATTGTGTTTGCTTTCTAGCAAAGTTGTAACTAGCAGCATCTACCAATCCAGTCATCAAATTCTCACGCATTGCAGAACGGCTTGAGTTAAGTGGAGATTGAACTTCAACTAAATCTTTAGGATCTTTAGTGTAACGAGTTGCCTTTTCAGGTGAAGTCAATGAGTAAGAAATAGCTTCCATCAAGCCTTGTCCTTCAACGATTGCCTTCATCCGACGCATCATTTCTTCTTTTTCTGAGTAGCCACCGTGAGTTTCTGGCAAAACAGGTTGAGTAGATTCAAGATTGTCATAGCCGTACAAACGACCAACTTCTTCAACCAAGTCAGCTGGAATTGAAATATCCCATCTTCTATTTGGTACATGAACAGCTAAGTTGTCACCATCTACATCGACCTTGAAGCAGAGACGATCAAAGATCTTCACAATTTCATCAACTGATAATTTTGTACCTAAAACTTTATCAATATATGAAGCAGTAGTCTTAACCACAACTGGTTCACGTTTTTGATCAGTTGCCTTGAGAATGCCTTCATCAACCGTAGCGTTAGCATCATTTCTAAGCAGAAGGGCAGCCATATTGATTGCCTTTTCAGTCGCATCCCAGTTAACGCCTTTTTCGTAGCGGCTGGATGCTTCAGTACGGTTAGCGTGACGAAGAGCTGCTTTTCTTACAAGTGCTGGATCAAAAATGGCAGATTCAAGAATGACATCAGTAGTTTCTGAAGTAATTTCTGAGTTAAGACCACCCATTACACCAGCCATCATCACTGGCTTTTCACCATCAGTAATGATGATGTCATTTGGATCAAGCTCGGCTTCTTTTTCATTAAGCAAAGTAAGCTTCTCACCCTTATTAGCAAGTCTTACTTCAAACTTTCCGTTAGCAAAAGTCTTAGCGTCATAAGCATGCATTGGTTGACCAGTTAACAGCATGATATAGTTAGTAACGTCAACTACATTGTTAATTGGACGAATGCCTGCATTCCAAAGACGACGTTGCAACCAAAGTGGTGAGTCTTGAATCTTAACATTCTCGAGCTTACGTAAGTAAAACTTAGGTGCAAGCTTTTCATCAACTTTAACATCGAGTGAATCTGTCCAGGCTGGACCATCTTCTTTTAAGACAACCTTTTCTTCAACCTTTGGCTTTTGGTCAATAATTGCGCCAACTTCATAAGCTGCGCCTTCCATACTCAAAGTATCAGCACGGTTAGGTGTAATATCAAAATTTAAGATATAGTCATCCATGCCAAGTGCTTCATAAATATCTTGACCTGGCTTAACTTCCGCATCCTCTGGGAAGACATAAATACCATCCGCAAATTTTTCTGGCACAACGCTGTCGCTGAAACCAATTTCTTGCAAGCCACAGATCATGCCGTAGCTTTCCATGCCGCGGATCTTACCCTTCTTGATCTTTTCATTGCCAGCAATGCGGGCACCATGAAGAGCAACAATCACATCTTCGCCTGCAGCAACATTAGGTGCACCACAAACAATTTGTAAAGGTTCATCTTCGCCGACATCAACGTGAGTTAAATGTAAGTGAGTACCTTCAACGCCTTCACAATCAAGGACATGACCGACAACTAATTTCTTTAAGCCATCCATTGGGTGAATACGGTCAGGAATTTCAACCCCGCTACGAGTAATTTCTTCTGCTAATTCGTATGGATCTTGACCATCTAAATCAAGAAAATCTTTTAACCAGTTATATGAAACTAACATCTATTATCTTTCCTCCTTACGGAATTGTTCTAAGAAACGTACGTCATTGGTGTAGAAGTCACGAATATCATCGATACCGTATTTCAAAATAGCGAAACGATCAAGACCAACACCGAAGGCAAAACCACCATAAACAGTTGAATCAATGCCAGCATTTTCCAAAACATTAGGGTGAACCATTCCGGCACCTAAAACTTCGATCCAGCCAGTGTACTTACAAATTGGGCAGCCCTTACCATCACAGTTAAAGCATGAAACGTCCATTTCAACTGATGGCTCAGTAAATGGGAAGTAGCTTGGACGCAAACGAGTTTCACGATCTTGACCAAAGACATGCTTAGAAATCATTTCCAAGGTACCCTTTAAGTCACTCATCGTGATGTTCTTATCTACTACTAAACCTTCCATTTGCATGAATTGGTGTGAGTGAGTAGCATCATCATCATCACGGCGGTATACCTTACCTGGACCAACCATCTTAAGTGGACCCTTTGAGAAGTCATGCTTTTCTAAAACTCTAGCTTGGTCACCTGAAGTTTGGGTTCTAAGCAAGTCTTCACTATCAATATAGAAAGTAGCTTGCATGTCACGAGCTGGGTGATCTTTAGGAATGTTCATCATTTCAAAACAGTAGTGATCGGTTTCAATTTCTGGGCCTTGCACTACCCGGTATCCCATGCCGATGAAGTAGCTTTCAAGGTCATCCAAGATGATGTTGATTGGGTGCCTAGAACCAAGGTGTGCTTCACGTCCTGGCAAAGTAACATCAATTTTTTCATCTTCAAGCTTCTTAGCTAAAACAGCCTTGACAATCTTTTCCTTAGCTTCGTCTAATTGAGCATTGAACAGGTCACGTAATTCGTTAACCTTTTGTCCAACTTCACGTCTGTTTTCTGGTGCAACTTCGCGCATTGAGTGCAAAATCTTAGTTAATTCACCTTTACGACCAACAAGTTCAACTCTAACATCGTTTAAAGTCTTTTCATCTTTAGCCTTGTTGATTTGGTTAAGCCCTTCTTCGTGGAGCTCTTTTAACTTATCAAATAAGTCCATTAAATCTTTCCTTTCAAAACAAAAAAAGCTCCGCCCCCTCAATAGGGACGAAGCGTCGCGGTACCACCCTAGTTTGGACGTAGCAACGCCCACACTTAAGTTTTCGTTAACGGTGAAATACCGGAATTGATTAGATCCTACTCCCAAGATGAAATTCACAGACTTTTTCTATCTTCTCTTGCAGCTTTTGAAAGAAGACTCTCTTTAGAAAAATAATCTGTTACTAGTCTTGATCTTAGTAATTAATTAATATGATATTTCTTTTACCTGTTTCTTGCAAGTTTTTTATTTTCCCTGCGGCAAAACAATGTCACTAGGTCTGATTTCCTTACCAAAGTATGGCTTCAATTCTTTATTATAATCATAAGTAAAGAAGCTCTCACTGTTCAGCTTAGTAATTTCACGATCCATCCATTTTTGCAGTGACTTGTTGCCCTTCTTCACCGCACCAGAGATGTATTGGTTAGGGCCAATAGTTTTAATTCCAACAGTAAACTTAGGATTACGCTTAACCCAAGCATACAGATAAGAATTATCATCGGCCAAAGCTGCACCACGGCCATTTTTAATCGCGTTAAACTGCTGAGTTTTCGAGTCAAACTTAAGCAAGTTTACGCCTTTTTGTTTAGTAAAATAGTTCTCTGCTGTCGTCCCTTTAGTAACGATCACGCTTTTTCCTTTCAATTGTTTTGGACTAGTTATCGGAGCTGACTTAGGGGAAATCACCCCAACCGATACTTTCATATATGGCTTAGTCCAACTAGCCACGCTTTTACGCTCTGGTGTCAAAGTGAAGTTAGCCAAAACAATATCAGCCTTATTAGAATTCAAGGTATCAATTCGATTATTGGCATTAACTTGAATAAACTTAGGTTTTACGCCCAAATCTTTCGCCACTCTGCGAGCTAGGCGCACGTCATAGCCAACACGCTTACCTTGTGAATTAACCCAGCCATAAGGCGGTAGATCGCCAAAGACAGCCACTCTTAAATAGCCACGACGTTTAATTGAAGATACATTATTTTCATTATTCCATCTGTCGCCTGAAGCAGTGCCGTTAATTCCTGGTCGCGTAATTCCAAAATAACCAGCAATTACTACAACTACCGCAAAGAGGACAGCCATGATCCAATTAAAAATCTTTTTTGCCATCATTCACACCTAAAAATCCATACTCTCTAAAAATTCTTGTGCCCGCTTAGTCTGAGGTTTAGTAAAGAATTCTTTGCCTGGTGTCTCTTCCAAAATTTTTCCGTCTTCTAAAAATAGCACCTTATCGGCAATTCTCGCAGCGAAGTTCATCTCATGCGTAACAATGATCATCGTCATATGTTCGTTATCAGATAATCTTTGCATGATATCTAGCACGCCGCGAACCATTTCAGGGTCAAGCGAAGCAGTAATCTCATCAAAGAGCATTACTTCGGGATGCATAATCAAAGCACGCACAATCGCAATTCTTTGCTTTTGTCCACCTGATAATTCACGCGGATATGCCTTTGCATAATTAGCTAAACCGACTTGCTGCTATGAAAAATGTAAGCAAATGTATGACTATGTTCTATTTTCATACATTTTGGACTATTCGTGCTTTCCATTTCTCTTACCAACGTCTAC
>NZ_PCYY01000002.1:0-170405 GCF_002553955.1 Lactobacillus sp. UMNPBX12 | reverse complement strand
AATGGACTTTTTTTAATATTTGAACGAAGTGTTCAATTTGATTTTACAATCCGCCAAAAAAATATTATTGAGAAAAAATATACAAGAAAACTACCTGAACAATTTGAACTGGCCCAAAAATATCAAACTAGTCGGGTCACAATCGTTCACGCCTTAAAGATTTTACAAAATAAAAAATTAATACGGACTGTCAAGGGACATGGGACCTTTATTACAAGCAAGTCTATTCCCGACATTTTTCTTAATTCTGATGTCAATGAGCATACCGGCTTTACTCGTCATGTCAATAATGCTCTCGCAATAACCAGTAATGTGATTGCCTTTAACATTCGCAAACCTAGTATTAGTGAACGAAAAGCTCTTTGTTTAGAAAAAGATGACGAAGTTTACGATATTATTAGACAACGAATTTTAAATAAAAAGCCAGCTAAATTAGAATATACCGTGATGCCAGTTAGCCGCATCCCCGGTATCACCCTAGATATTTTGCACAAGTCAATCTACTCTTATATTCAAAATGATCTTGGGCTTAAGATCGGCCGAGCACATCGCATTATTACAGCTGAAAAATCTGATGCATATGATATGAAGTATCTTGAATGTAAAAATGATGATCCTGTTTTATGTATTCAGCAAAAGGCATTCCTTGAAGACGGACGACCTTTTGAAATTTCTGAGTCACGTAATCGCTATGACCGTGGTGATTTAACAGTTAATGGCAAATAAGTGTTACTTGATTAAAAAAATCAATTATGGCAAAATGGCTCTCGTAAGCGTTTCCAATTACATACAAGAAAGTGAGGAAAAATTTAATGTATTCAGCAAAAATGCCTAAAAACTTTTTATGGGGTGGTGCAGTTGCTGCCCACCAACTTGAAGGTGCTTGGAAAGAAGGAGGAAAAGGTACTTCTGTTGCTGATGTAATGACCGTTGGTTCAGCTACTAGGCCACGTGAAATTACTGACGGTGTTCTTGAAGGCAAAAATTATCCTAATCACTCAGCCATTGATTTTTATCATCACTACAAAGAAGACATTAAATTAATGGCTGAAATGGGCTTCAAGGCTTTTAGAACTTCAATTGCCTGGACAAGAATCTTTCCTAATGGTGATGAAGCCGAACCTAACGAGGAGGGTTTAAAGTTCTATGACGACTTATTCGATACTTGTCATGAATACGGCATTGAACCCGTTATTACCCTCTCCCACTTTGAAATGCCTTTTAATTTAGCTAAAAACTATGGTGGTTTTACCAACCGAAAAGTAATCGATTTCTTCGTTCGTTTTGCAGAAGTTTGCTTCAAACGCTACAAGAATAAAGTTAAGTACTGGATGACCTTTAACGAAATTGATAATCAGTCTGCATTCAATAATGATTTCTTGATGACTACTAACTCAGGCATTTTGTTCAAAGATGGCATGACTGACAGAGATAAAGAAGCCGCCATGTATCAAGCAGGTCACTATGAATTAGTTGCTTCAGCCTTAGCTGTTAAGATTGGTCACAAGATTAATCCTGATTTCCAAATCGGTTGTATGATTAACTACTCACCTGTACGTCCGCTCACTCCATCAAGTGATGATGTCCTTTTAGCTGATAAATGGGAGCAACGCCGTGACTGGTTCTCAGATGTACATGTTTTTGGTGAATATCCAAATGCAGTTGAAGCCTACATTGAACGAAATGGCTATCGTCCTGATATAACTGATGAAGATAAAATTGTCCTAAAGGAAGGCACCGTTGACTACGTTGGCTTCTCCTACTATCAGACTACTACCGTTTCTAGCGAAAAAGTTAAACCTGATGAATTAACTGATTTGGCTAAAGCTGTTGCTAAGAATCCAACCTTAAAGCGTAGCGATTGGGGCTGGGAAATTGACCCAGAAGGCTTAAGAATTGCATTAAATCAATTGCAAGACCGTTATCACAAACCATTATTCATCGTTGAAAATGGTCTTGGAGCTTACGATAAAGTTGAAACTGATGGGTCAATTCACGATGACTACAGAATTGACTACTTAAGAAACCATATTTCAGAAATGGAAAAGGCAGTTGAACTCGATGGAGTTAACTTAATGGGCTACTTACCATGGGGCTGTATTGACCTTGTTTCTGCAGGTACTGGTCAAATGGATAAGCGCTACGGCTTTATCTACGTTGATAAAAACGATGCTGGTGAAGGTACATTGGCTCGTTCACGTAAGGACTCATTCTTCTGGTACAAGAAAGTTATCGAATCTAACGGTCAAGACTTAGATTAATTAAACTATTAATAGCAAAAAACTGATATTCAGACTTTAATCATTGAATATCAGTTTTTTATTTTATAAATATTTACTGCCTTCTTTAATACTCAATTTAGCTAAATGCTCTCGATGCAGTTCAATGAAGTTACGCACCCAATCTGGATTGGTCTTAGAGTAATCACGCAAAGCCCAGCCAATGCCTTATTGATAAAAAACTCCTGACTATCAAGATTATTTTCAATAATTTTTTGTAATAACGCGGTGTTCATTTTCTTTTTACGCAATAATTGATGCTCAATCGCGACCCTTCTTACCCAGAAATCTGGATCTTGCGACCACTTGAGCATTAGATCGTCTACTCGATTATCCGTTAAGCCAACATAGCCATAAATTTTGATTAATGAGTCAATCGTATCCCACCATTGCTTTGTTCTAACAAAACGCTCAATTTTAGCTAAATCATCAAAAACAATATACTTTTTCATTGCCAATAAATAATCACAGGCAAAATATTGCAATTCGCGTTGTTCTTCATCCCATGCCTGGTCTAGCAACTTCCAGTCAACTTCTTTTTTCTTCTTTTCATCTTTCAAAAAATTATGAGAAATCGCCCTACGTTCTGGTGTTTGTAGGCCATAGAATAGAAATTGATTTCGCATGTAACCAACAAGATGATTGGCCTTTTCTTCATTTGCCCGAGCGCTAAATTCTTTTTTTAATGTTTCAATATTCATGTTTTTTATTTTAGCACAAAAAGAGGTCTCCAAATTCTAGAGACGCTTATCGTAAAAATAATCATCTACCCGATCATTTCAACTAAAATCTTGGTAGAATAAAAGTATCTATATTAAGAAAGGCATAAACAATGAAACAAATTTATTTTAACCATGATGGTAATATCGATGATTTAGTATCTTATCTGCTCTTACTACAAGCACCAAATATCAAACTTTTAGGCGTTGGTGCAATTGATGCAGACGGCTACATTGATCCTAGTGTTGAAGCATGTCGCAAAATGACCGATCTTTTTAACTTACGTGGTGATGATTTGACTATTGCTCGTTCCAACTCACGTGCAGTCAACCAATTTCCTCACGAGTGGCGGATGGCAACTTATTCATTTAATTATCTTCCCATGCTCAATGAAAGTGGCAAGATTGATACGCAACAGGCAAAGCTTCCTGCTCATTTAGACATGGTCGAAAAAATTAAAGAAGCAGACGAGCCTATCGCTTTAGTTATGACAGGTCCGTTAACTGACCTAGCTCGCGCTTTAGATGTCGATCCCGACATTGAGAAAAACATTGAAAAACTTTATTGGATGGGTGGTTCTCTTGATGGGCACGGCAACGTTGCTATGGTTAACGCTGACGGTAGTCAAGAATGGAACTCGTTTTGGGATCCATACGCAGTTAAACGCGTATTTGAATCAAATATTCCAATTCAGATGGTCGGATTAGAAAGTACGGAAGAATTACCACTTAACGATGAGTTGCGCCAGCACTGGGCAAGTTTACGCAAATATCCTGCAATGGACTTGATAGGACAAGGCTATAGTCTAATCGTATCTATACCATCAGCCGAACTCTACCTTTGGGATGTGCTAACTACAATCAGCGCACTATATCCAGAAGTTGTTGAAACCGAAACGGCTAAAGCAAGAGTCATCACTGATGGGTTAAGTGCAGGAAGCTTTGTACGGGATCCTAAAGGAAGAGAAGTAACTCTTGTTACTAAAGCCAATAAGGATCTCTTCTTCCAAAAGATGGATGAAATTTTAGAAAGAAAATAACAAAAAAGAGGCTCACGCCTCTTTTTTATATTGCCTTAATTGACTTTTTGTAAAGAATTACCGCAATCCAAACTGAAATGAATGATGGCAGTATCACAACTACAAACAAATTTGGATCTAAAAAATTACCTACTCTGATGAAGTTTGTAATTGAAGTAATATGTTTTATGTTACTAAATATCGCTTGATAAACTGTAACATATATTAACGACCACTGAATATAATATTCTACCAAAGTGAGTGTAGTTGTCGAAAACTTAAAAATTTTGCTAGCCAGTCGCATCCCCCAATAAACAAAAACACCTGAAAGTACAACAAATGCTGCTAACAGCAAAAACAAGTTTCCCAAATTAACATGGTCCCATTGACTCATGATCAAATACGCAATTACCATGAAAATTAAGAAATTAATTGTTGAACAACACAGCTGAATGACAAATAAAATTGCAGCCTTTAAGAATTCAAACTTGTGCTCTGATCTGAATAACAAAAATACTACTATAATAATTACAGCAATGATGAAATATGTAGTAACGTGCACAGTTATCTCCTACTTTGCCTGTTTTAAGGCTTCGCTTGTAGCCTCTTTAACCCCATTGGAAGTAAATGTTGCACCAGTAACAGCGTCGATATCAGCAGATTGTTTATCCAAAATTTCCTGCTTTAATGTTTTTTCTGCTTTTTGACCATACTGCGGCGTTTCCGTAGATAAATCTAAATCTACAGTTGAAATTTTATTATCAGCTACAGTTAATGTCACACCTACAAAGCCTGCCATGCCGCGTGCACGGGCACTATATGTTCCTTCTTTTAACATCCTTTTTCCTCTTTTTTATAAAACAAAAATACTGCTATATAATAAATATAACAGTATTCCTAAAAAAAGCCACAAAGATATTGTGTTTAGTATATCATATTGATATACTATTTCTTGGGTCTTGATTGTTTTTATAAGTCCTTATTATGACCCATGTGCAGGTAGTAGAATCCCCTTCTACCTGTTTTATTATACCACAATAAATAACTGATGTTATATCAAATCCTAAGTTCTTTTGAAAATTTTCTCAAAAGGGCTTTTTTCTTGCACTATCCTTTATAAGTTACGTTAAAATTGAAATGGAATTATAAAGTTATATTTAAAGAAGGTAAAGCATGTATCCAGATAATAATATTCTTACATATTTAAAATGGCGTGGTGACGTTGACTTCTCAACATCGCCTTTTAATGATATTGATGCACTTGTTTTATCTATTTTTTCTTATCTTGAATTACCAGGTATTGTTAAAAGTAACGGAACGACAATTAGTTTAGAGAAGGCTGCCAAGCTCTATTTTGCAGATGATCATCCTCGTTATGATAATTTGCAATACCAAGAACTATTTAAATTAATGGCTCATGCAGACCGCTTTAAAAATGCAAAACTGTCGTATTTTATTAGTACGTTAACTGAACATACTCAATTTAGTGCAATCAAAATTGAACTAACTGATGGGACCAACTTTATTGCTTTTCGTGGGACTGACGATTCACTAATTGGCTGGAAAGAAGATTTTGAAATTAGTTTTAAAATCACTGTAGCCCAACAACAAGCAGTAAAATTGCTCGAAACTATTCTCAAAGCTGATGATCAAGATTATTACTTAGGCGGTCACTCAAAAGGTGGCAATTTAGCTGAATATGCTGCCATTAATATTGAGCCCAAATTAAGAAAAAGAATCAAACGTATTTATACCTTTGATTCACCTGGAATTGCAGAAGAAATTGGTGCTCAGCTCCCTAATAAGTATTTGCAAAATACTCTACGCCGCTTTGTGCCAGATTTTAGCGTCATCGGTCGCTTATTTGAGTCGAAAAATATTCCAGCCACTATTGTTGATAGTACTCGCAAGGGACTAAGCCAACACGATGCTTTTTCCTGGCAAATAATCGGTTCTAACTTCGACACCAGACGCCACCGCAATGCTCAATCTCAAGTATATAATCAACTAATCAATCAATGGATTGGTAACGCCACCCTAGAAGAACGTGAGTCTTTAACTAATGACCTCTTCTCTGCTTTAAGCTCTAGCGGCGCAACTAAGATCAACGAACTTGATAAAAATGGTTTTGGCGGTTTTGGTGCAATTTTGTTTTCACTGGCTGATTCATCTCGGCGAACCCGTTTCGTCTTTGGTTCATTATTTTCCAGCATTTGGCAGACGATCAAGAGCCAGCAACTGACCAAAGCGCTTTTCTCAACAGACACAATTGTTGGTTGGGTGCTGGTAGTATTAGGAATCATTAGTCTAACTCTACCCCAATATGCAGTGCGCGCTTTTGGCGCCCTAGTTGCCTTCACGGGGATTGGTTTCAGTGTTCACCAAATTTTAACAACGGCAAAATCTAGTCTAAAAGACCGACAAAAAAACTTCTTTATTATTTCGTATTTAGTAGTTTTTGCTTTATCAACCGCGTTAATTTCTAATAACCGTCTACTAATTTTCTTAGCTCACTACTTCTTAGGACTATTCTTAATTATCTATTCCTACATTCGAATTAGGCAACTAGTCTTTCGTAAATTACCCGGAATTTTTCAGATTACTATTGTAGCGATCGAGGCATTAATTGCTTTTGCTTTAGGAATTATCGTAGTGGTTAACCCTAGTGCCTTTAATCGGAGAGCAATTATTATTATCGGTATTTTGCTAATTGCTTACGGCTTCTTCAAGTTAGTTGGCGAATTATTTGGCCAGCGCAGCAAAATGCCTAAAAATCATCGTTAAAAAAAGCTTGTTAACTTCAATATCAGTTAACAAGCTTTTTTCTTAGCCCTTAATAAAGGTATTAGCCTTTATATGCTTTAAAATGTTATACCCGATTGCACGAATATGATTTTTACTACCATAAGTTTGATTCAAAAACATTACAATTCCATTCTGATTATCAGTAGTCAGTTGCATCCAGTTAACAAAGTGGGTATCACCAAAATTGCCATAAGCGACTTTTAAAGTTTGATTCTTTTTCAGATAAAAACCACCTGAGTAAGTATTAACCTTAGAACTTAAATGACCAAGATAATGGAACTGTTTTTTAGTCAGAATCTTGCCATTTTGCATACCTGATTGGATTTTATAATAATCATTAGCCGTTGAAAATAGATTCCCAGCACCAGGCAATTGAGAAACAACATTACGATTAGCATAGGCACTAGCACTGTAATTTTTACCACCAGAATAAAGATATGAAATCGCATCAGTCTTTGACCGCGGAATTTGTTGGTAAATATAGGTTTGCTTCAACTTCAATGGTCGAATAACCCGCTGTTTCACATTAGCAGCATAAGACTTTCCCGTTACTTTACTGATAATGCCTGCCAGCAAAACATAGTTAGCATTATTGTAATTAAATTTACTGCGTCCCGTATTTTCTCGTGCATTGGCTTGGGCAATTATCCAATTGATCGCGCCATTTTCAGAAAAATTAACTCCATGATTAGATTCTGTTCCAATTACGTTAATTCCTGAGGTATGTGTCATTAACTGCCCCACCGTAATTTGGTTTGCATGCTTCAAATTTGGATACCAGCGTGAAATCTTAGTATTCTGATTGAATTTCTTCTGGTAGATTAACTGTGTAATTATTGCAGCAGTAACCATCTTTTGCAAAGAACCAACTGGATAAAGCAATTTTGTATTGCCATTTTTCAGTCGTTTGCTGTAATAACCGTAGCCTAAGCTAACACGTTGAGCATGCCCATTTTTTACAATTTCAATGCTTCCTCGTAACTGATGCTTTTTCATCATCTTAAGCGTATATTGCCATAGTTGCTTATTTGAATAACTCTTCGCCTGCACAGCATGATTTGACATTATCAAACACGATGAACAAAATAAAATGAAAGCTATCCCGAACTTTTTTAGTGTCTTCAAAATTTCAATCTCCTTTTAATCCTGAACTATTCTACCACAATCAAAAAGCGCAAAATCACTTTTAATCATGGTTTGCGCTTTCATTTTTATTTTTCAAAATTTTTATAGTAAGTTCATCTTAACTAGGTATTCCGCATTTTCAACCGTATTCCATGCAGCACCCTTAAGCAAATTATCGGCTACAATCCACATGTTGAAGGCACCCTTATTTTCATAATCAGGGCGAATGCGGCCAACAAAAGTTTCTCGCTTACCTGTTGCATTAATTGGTTGCGGATAAATTTGATGTTTAATATCATCTTCCAAAACATTACCTGGAAAGGCAGCAACTGTATCTTTAATATCTTGTGCCGTTGCAGTCTCATCTTCAACAGTAAAGTAGACACTTTCCCCATGAGAAATTGGCACAGGAACCCTAACACAAGTTGCAGTTACCTTGATATCTTTGGCATTCATGTCATTTAGCATGATCTTCTTTGTTTCATGAATCATCTTCCATTCTTCATGAGAATAGCCACTATCTTCTAAAACATCAATTTGAGGTAACAAATTAAAGGCTAATGGGTAATGCTTTTTGTCTCCTTTAGTAGGTAAAATATGAGCATCTGCTTGCATGTCTTTACCATCAAGGTAATCTTGACTTTCCTTTTTTAATTCATCAATTGCTGCTTGCCCTGCTCCTGAAGCAGCTTGATAAGTGGAAACGATAATTTGTTTCAAACCAAATTTTCTTCGAACTGGTTCCAAAGCCATTACCATTTGAATTGTTGAACAATTTGGATTGGCAATGATGCCGTGATGCTTTTTCAATGCTTCTGGATTAACTTCAGGTACAACCAGTGGTACATCTGGTTCCATTCTAAATGCTGATGTATTATCAACACAGACAGCACCACGCTTAACGGCTTCCGGCAGAAACTTCTTTGACACTGCACCACCAGCTGAGGAAAGTACTAAATCTACACCATCAAATGATTCTGGTGTAGTTTCTTCAACTGTCAAATCTTGATCCTTAAATTTTAAAACTGTACCTGCTGAACGTGAGGATGCGAGTAGCTTTAAGCTTTTAACTGGAATCGTTGATTGTTCCAATTGTTCGATCATTCTTCTTCCCACGGCACCAGTAGCACCTAGAATTGCAACATTATATTCTTTCACTATTATTTTTCTCCTCGCAAAAAATTCTTCATTCTTTCCATCGCTTCATGTAGATTTTCATCACTGGAAGCATATGACATTCTAACGTACCCTTCTCCACCAGGACCAAAAGCACTACCTGGAGTAATACCGACTTTTGCTTCAAATGCTAAATCCAGTGCAAATTGCATATCATTTTTACCATATTTAGCTGGAATCTTAGCGAAAATATAAAATGCTCCCTGTGGTTTAACTGCTTGCATCCCCATCTTAGCTAATTCATCCAACACAAAATCGCGCCGTCTTTGATATATTTTGCGGTATTTTTCTGGATCATCCAATCCATGCTCCAAAGCTTCAGTCGCTGCAGCTTGAGAAGAGTCAGTTGTAGTCGTAACCATTAAACCATGGACTTTACCAATTTGTTCCATAATTTTTGCCGGACCAGCTACATAACCCAGTCGGTATCCTGTCATTGCATGTGACTTAGATAATCCAGAAATATAAATTGCCCGTTCAGGAATCACACTTGCAATTGAAAAATGCTTAACGCCATAAGTTAAAGTACTGTAAATTTCATCAGTAATTACGTACAGATTGTGTGCTTTTATCACTTCAGCTAATGCCCTAATTTCGCTTTCGGTGTATTCAACTCCTGTCGGATTAACTGGGTAGTTTAAGATAACCGCCTTGATATTAGATTCTTCCTTAAGTGTACTTTCTAATCTTTCTGGCCTTAATTTAAAGTTATCTTCTGACGTGTTCATTAATACATAATCTGCATCTGCTAAAGTTGCAACTGGCCAATATAGTGAAAATACCGGTGTAGGAATAGCAACCTTATCACCCGGATTGGTAATTGAAAATAGTGTCGCATTAATTGCTTCAGTTGCGCCAACTGTAACCACAATTTCAGTTTCTGGATCGTAAACTACTCCAGTTGCTTTTTTCAAATAATTGCTAATTGCTTGCCTAAGTTCCAATTTTCCCTTTTGTGGCGCATAGTGTGAATCATTATTTCGAATACTTTCAATTGCAGCTGTTTTAACATGCTCAGGTGTATTCATATCAGGCTCACCCAAAGTCAGCTTGATAATTCCAGGAATGGTTGAAACTTTATTATCAAAAATCCTAATCCCCGAAGCCTTAACAGATTGAATCTTCTTACTTAAAGCCAAGTCATTTGCTAATTCTGGCATAATTTTTCCTCTTATAAAATATTCTCTAAGCCAATAACTAGTTCAGTTAATTGATCAACTTTTTCTAAAGCAACTTTAACCCCACTCATAAAGGAATCACGATCAAATGAATCCTGTCTAATGGTTAAAGCTTCGCCAGGTCCACCAAATAAAACTTGCTCATGTGCAATATAGCCAGGTAAGCGTACTGAATGGATTTTAATTCCTTGATAATCTCCACCGCGAACATTGGCTAAAGTCTCAGTTTCATCAGGCGCAGTTTGATGTTCAGGACGATTTTGCGCGATCATTTTTGCAGTAGCTAAGGCAGTGCCTGAAGGTGCATCTTTTTTATCTGCATGATGCATTTCAATAATTTCAACATCAGGGAAATACTTAGCAGCTTCTTCAGCAAACTTCATTAATAAAACTGCTGACATTCCAAAATTAGGTGCGATTAAACCACCTAATTTTTCCTTTTTGGCTAGTTCAATCAAAGTTGCTTCTTGATCATCACTCAAGCCAGTAGTTCCAACAATAGGTTTAATTTGATGCGTTAAAGCAAAACAAACATTGTCATAGACAGCTGCGGGAGTAGTAAAATCAATCCAAATATCTGCAGCATGGTCAGGAATTTGACTTAATTGGTTAAAAATTTGGGCTGTTTTAGGTAAATGATATCTTTCAGGCTCATTTACTGCCTTTGGAGCAAATCCAGCCACCAATTCAAAATTGGGCAGCTGATTAACTAAACTAACAGCCTTTTGCCCCATTGCGCCAGTAAACCCAGCTATTAGTACTTTTTTAGGCATCTCGTCTTACCAATCCTTTCCTAAATTAAGTGGCAACTTTTGCATCAATGCATTAGCATTTAAACCTAAATGCTGGGCCAACTTTTCTTTTTCCTCATCACCTAAAGCGACTAATGGCAAACGACATCCCCCTACTATAAATCCTTGAGCATTCAAGGCTGCCTTAACAGGAGCTGGTGAAGGATACATAAACAAAGCCTGCATTTTCGGCGTTAACCAGCGTTGAATCGTGCCCGCCTCAGGATAATTTCCTTCATAAAGATCATCAAACATTCGCCGCATTTGTTTGCAATATAAATGGCTAGCTACGGAAATAACGCCATTGGCTCCTAGTAATCTTGCAGGTAACGCTTGCGTATCTTCACCACTAAATACCAAAAAATTAGGATCTTTATGATCAATAATGTATTCCATTTCTTCTAAAGATGCACATTGTTTGATTCCCTTAATATTTTTAAGGCGTGATAATTGGACTACCGTTTCTTTTTCCATCTTCACGCCAGTTCGACCAGGGATGTTATAGATCAAAATTGGGATCTTAGTTTGTTCATTGATAGCACTAAAATGTGCAATCATGCTACGCTGATCAGGCTTATTGTACGGTGGCACTACTACTAAGGCATAATCAATTCCTTTAATTTGTGCTACCTCATTGGTGAAGGCGATAGTGGTTGCAGTGTCGTTACTGCCCGTTCCTGCAATAACCGGAACACGTCCATTAACAATTTGACCAAAATGCTGGTACAAGTCTATCTTTTCATCATGAGTCAGAGTTGGCGTTTCTCCGGTCGTACCACCAACTACAAAGCCATTGCAACCTTGGTCAATTAAATAATTAACCAGCTTTTCTAAACTGGCAAAATCTATTTTTTGATTCTCATCAAATGGCGTAACAATCGCCGTTAACAAATCTGCATCAATTAATGTTGCCATTTTATTGCCTCATTCTATTAATCAAAAATCCTTTGATTGCATCAACGCCGCGCTGAATGCTTTTCTCATCAGGATTAAGTGTAGCCGTATGCAATTGTGAATCAGGATCACCAACACCTAGCCAAAACATTGTCCCAGGGAATTTAGCCAGCAAAAAGCCAAAATCTTCACCTGTCATTTTTGGTTCAGTAGTAATAAAGTTAACCGTCGGCTGACTTTTCATATATGAAATAAAGTTCTTGGTTAATTGTGGGTTATTTTCTACTGGCCAATATCCACCTTGATTCAAATCTAACTTCACTTCTACACCAAAGCTTTTCTCAATACCAAGACAGATTTCTTTGAGACGTTGATCGATTGTCAAAATCATATTTTGAGTTAAGCCACGAATCGTGCCCTCAATTCTAGCTTGACCTGCAATTACATTTCTAATCGTACCAGCTTCGATTTTGCCTAGAGTAATAACACCACTTTGAATTGGATCTATGCTTCGTGAAATAATAGTTTGAACCTGCATGATCAAACTTGCTGCTGCAACTACCGTATCATTTGCATCTTGCGGAAAAGCTGCGTGTCCACTTTTACCTAAAATATCAATATTGACTTCAGTTGTACCAGCAAAAAGTGTACCCATCCGACACCCAATGCTACCAGCAGGCAAAGCGGGGTTATCATGCAAGCCATAGAACTCGTCAGGTTTAAATTGATCATGAAAAATTCTTTTTTCATAAGCTTGCATCCCACCACTTTGGCTTTCCTCGGCTGGCTGAAAGAAAAAAAGCAAATTATCTTGTGGCTGATTTTCACTAAAATAGCTTAACAAACCTAATGCCACGGTCATATGAATATCATGTCCACATGCATGCATTACTCCCTCATGTTTTGATGAAAATGCCAGTCCAGTTTTTTCAGTAACTGGTAAAGCATCGATATCAGCACGATATCCTATCGTTCTGTGCGGTTTTCTTCCTTTAACTAATACTAGAATTGCGGTAGGCAGTGTCGACGGTATCTCAACTTCCAAATAATCTTGCTTAAATTTTTGAATTATCTCGATTAAATAATCATGTGTTTCTTTTTCTGCTAGTGCTAATTCAGGTATTTGATGTAAATGCCTTCTAATTTGAATTAACTCACTTTCACTTAAAACTGACATTTTATAACTTTCTCAGATTATCTTCTAGTTCCGTCTTACTACTAGTTTTTTCATCAACTTTTTTAATAATTTTAGCAGGAACGCCCGCTACCATCGTATGTGCTGGCACATCATGAGTAACTACTGCTCCGGCTGCAATAACGGCTCCTTCACCTACATGAACACCCTCAATTACAACTGCATTAGCTCCAATCATGACATTATCATCAATTTGAACCGGTTTAGCTGAAGCAGGCTCAATTACACCAGCCAATACGCTACCAGCTCCAATATGACAATGTTGTCCAACAATGGCACGGCCACCGAGAACTACGCCCATATCAATCATGGTATTAGCCCCGATTTCTGCTCCAATATTAATAATGGCACCCATCATAATTACTGCATTATTACCGATTACCACTTGATCACGAATAATAGCTCCTGGTTCAATTCGAGCATTAACTTTTTTGAAGTCCAATAAAGGAACTGCTGAATTTCGTGCATCATTTTCAATATGGTAGGCCGTAATTTGATGATTTTCTTTTAAAAATGGTTCAATATCTTTCCAGTCACCAAAGATCACGCCAGAATGAGCTTCAGTAAAATTCTCAATTTTCTTTGGAAAATCAATTTGTGCTAAATCTCCTTTAATAAAGACTTTTACCGGTGTCTTTTTTGGTGCATTACCGATGTAATCAATAATACTTTTTGCATTTAACTTTGCCATCTTTTTTCTCTTTTCTAATTTAAATATGATTGATCTAAATGAACCAAGTCTTCTAAACTTTCACGCTTAATGACTAATTTTGCTTTACCATTTTCTGCAAATACCACTGCTGGTCGAGGATTACGATTATAATTTGAAGCCATTGAATACCCATATGCACCTGTATCCAACATCGCTAACAAGTCTCCAGCTTTGACTTGTGGCAAAGCTTGATCTTCTGCTAATATATCGCCACTCTCGCAATACTTACCAGCAATACGAACATGTTCAGTCAAAGGCGCTTGTGGATCGGTGGCTAAAACTGTTTCATACTTAGCCTGATAAAGTGCAGGGCGAATATTATCTCCCATCCCGCCATCGACAGTAATATAAGAACGATAACCTGGAATATCCTTACGGCTACCCACCGTATAAAGGTTGTAACCGGCTGGACCAACAATTGATCTTCCCGGTTCAATATCGATTTCAGGTAAAGGATAATTCATTTTTTCAGCTTCAGTTTTGATCACCTTAACAATCGTCTTAACAAATTCTTCTGGTCGTAATGGATGATCTTCTTGGGTATATTTAATCCCAAAACCGCCACCAATATTAATAACTTGTGCAAGATAGCCATACTTTTCTCGCCAATCTTGCGCTACTACCATTAATTTTTGTGCTGCCATTTCAAAGCCGTTTAAGGCAAAAATCTGTGAGCCAATGTGAGCATGAATCCCCAACATTTTCATCCTAGGATTAGCTAGAACTTGTTTTAATGCCTTTTCTGCTTGACCTGATTCAAGATCAAAGCCAAATTTACTATCAATCTGACCTGTTTGATCATATTCATGGGTATGTGCTGAAATCCCTGGTGCAATACGCAACATGACACTAATCGTAGCATCGTACTTTTTTAAAACTTGCGCCAATAACTGAATCTCATGAAAATTATCAATAATAATTTTGCCAACATGATTTTTTACGGCCATTTCCAATTCAGTTAATGATTTATTATTACCATGAAAGCTAACTCTCTCCATTGGAAAATTGGCTTTTATTGCAGTAAATAACTCACCTGCTGAAACTACGTCAGTGTATGCTCCCTCTTCTGCAATAACCTGATATATTGCGATTGCTGCGAAAGCTTTACTTGCATAACTAACAGCATAGGCCATGTTTTCTTCTTCAAAAACTTTCTTAAAAGCCCGAATTTGTCGACGAATTTGATCGACATCATAAACTACTAATGGCGTACCATACTTTTGAGCTAATTCTACTGTATCAACTCCACCAATCGTTAAATGGCCTTGCTCATTAATCTGATCTACTGCAATTTGTGAATTCATTTTGTTCTCCTGTCTTTTTCAGGCGAAACGCTAATAAAAAATCCATTGTCTGCGCCAAACAAACAATGGATTAATTTCTACTTAATCTATGGTCGATAGCGCTCCGCGAATTTTGTTCGCGACAGTCCGCAGTTTATTCAACTACGCCCCAGCTCAAGCCTTTAGCATGACTCAGCTTCGGCAACCTCCCCTTTTACAATTCATCTTCGTTTTGCCCAATGATGCCATTGTCAATCCAGAGAGCTACTTAAATCTTGACCAAATTAAAATTAAGGCTGATGAACGTATCGTATTTCCTGGCTTTTTTGGCATGACTCCGTCTGGTAATATCGCCACTTTTTCCCGTGGCGGGTCAGACATTACCGGGGCTATTCTAGCTCGCGGCTTTCATGCTGATCTCTATGAAAATTTTACAGATGTCAATGGGATTTTTGCCGCTAATCCTCATATTATTGAGCATCCCCAATCCATCAAGAAAATGACTTATCGCGAAATGCGAGAGTTGTCATATGCTGGCTTTTCTGTTTTTCACGATGAAGCATTGATTCCTGCTATTCAAGGACAGATTCCTATCAATGTGAAAAATACTCATGATCCTAGCAATCCTGGCACTATGATTGTCCCAGAAAAGGATTTTGTCCCAGATAATGCAATAACCGGCGTAACCAGCCAAAAACATTTTTCCGCATTATATTTGCATAAATATTTGCTCAATAAAGAAGCTGGTTTCACCTTACGTATATTACAAATTTTATACCAACATAATATTCCATATGAGCATATGCCATCTGGGATTGACGATATTACCATTATTTTTAACAATGATTTTCTAAACGATCAGTTAATTGATCAAATTTGTAATGAAATTCAAGCTACAATTAATCCAGATCAACTCGAATGGATTGAAGATTATGCAATTATTATGGTTGTCGGCGAAGGAATGCGACAAAAACATACCATCAGCCGTCAAATTATCGATTCTTTAGGCGATCATGATATTTCACCACAAATGATCAATCAGGGAGCTTCTCAAATTTCAATCATGATCGGTACTAAAAAAGAAAAGGCTGATGAAGCAGTAAAAATTATTTATCAAAAGTTTTTTAATTAGGGGGCATTATGATTAATTTATTCAAAGTTCACGGTTCTCAAAATCATTTCTTTATTCTTGATCAAACACAATTCGAACACGAATTAAGTGACGCCGAGCTAAAAAATTTTACGCAAAAGATTACCAATCCACAAACTGGACTGCTTCACGGAGCAGATGGCGTTTTAGTAGTTAATCATCCCGTGCATTCTAACTCACTTGGCCAGATGCGTGTAATCAATGCTGATGGAAGTGAAGCATCAATGTGTGGCAACGGTCTACGCACCGTTGCTCGTTACCTAAGTGAAAAAACGGGAAAAGATAATTTCCTAGTTGACACAATGAATGCCAGCTTACGTGTTAGAAGAGAAAAAGATTTTGCTTCTAACGTGCCAGCATTTGCAGTTGAGATCTCTCCTGTACGCTTTAATAAAGAGACACTCCCTTTTGATAATTTAGGACAAGAACGGATTATTGATGCTTGGTTGCCAGAAATTTATCCTGGATTACGTTTTACTTCAATTGCCGTACCTAACCCACATTTGATTTCTTTTGTTAATCAAGCAGAAATTACCGGCCCGATCTTAGGCATTGTTGGTAAAAAATTAAATAGCAATAATCCCTACTTTACAGATGGCGTCAATGTTAATTTCGCGCAAATTTTAGATAAAAATAAACTTTTTGTCCGCACTTACGAACGGGGCGTTGGTTTTACCAATGCCTGTGGTACTGGAATGTCCGCGACTTCTCTTGCTCTTACTTTAACCCACCCCGAAATAGGCAACTTAAATACACCAATATCAGTTTATAATCCTGGCGGTATGGTTAAAACTATCGTGCATTATGAAAAAAATAGTTATTGGATCGAGCTTATTGGTAACGCTACTTTTACTCATCGAATTAAGCTTTCTGAAGCTGACTTAAGGAAAGGTGATTTTTCCAATGTCCAGATCCAAAAGACTGCTGAACAAAGTGCTTATGAAAAATTTATTGCTAATCTGCCAAAGTTCAATGACATTACAACTTTAGCGTAAAAAAATGGCTTGCAACACGCAAGCCATTTTTACTTTTTAATTATTAATCTAAGTCTTTCAAGCCATGCTTTTTCTTGGAAACGCGATAAAAAATATAAGGTGCAGTAGCGGCTACGTTACCCATATCCGTCAGAATTTGATAAAAGCTAGTCACTGCGCTACCACCGAATGAGACCACCGCAATTAATAGGCAAACGAAGACAGTTTGAGCCCACATCGCATTAGCAGGAATACCGTGTTTATTTAATTTAGTCGCAAACGTGGATCAGATCCCATGATGAAAGATTTAATTGGTGAATAAAGCAAAACAAAGAAAGCACCTGTCATTCCCATCAAACCAGATAAAGCAATTGCTCTAGTAAAGAATTTACCAATCAATAAACTCGTGTTAGAATCCAAATGAAGTGCGGTTCCAAAGGCTTTGCCAAGTGTGTCATATACGGTATACGTAATATTTCCAGTATTGGCATTGGCTGCTAAAATATCTTTTTGATAATTAACTGAAAAACCGGTCATAAAAATCATCAAAACATAAGAAATAATAGTGAACAATGACCCAATAATTAAGCCTTTAGGGAAATCTTTTTCTGGGTGTTTCATACTGTCAATCACACCACCGACGGTTTCCATCCCACCATATGCAAAGACTGCATAAACTACGAAAGAAATAATCGTAATTGGCGTTTGAAAACTTTTATTAGGCGAAATAATAAAACTTTGCCACCCAGTAATCGGCTGAGCCAATTGTCCATGATTCATAATCAAGACCGTTAAACTAGCTAGAATAAAGACTGCATTCATTACAATCATGAACCAACCACCGATTGATGACATAATTTTAATTCCAGTTATCCCTCTGGAAGACAGGTACGTTGATACAATCATGAATAAAATTGCTAGTACACCTATCAATTGAGTACCATGCAAGCCCCAAATATTCCATTCTTGAGTTGTATCTTTGCCAAAAATAAGGGCAGAGATTGAAATTTAAAGCCTTGAGGCGCTTGCAACCAGCCACAGCACCCAGTTAGCCAGCCATACAAAAGTCCCAATAAAGGCCTATTTTTGTCCAACTGAGCCAGCTAACCATGAATAAATACCACCTTGAGCATCATGAAAAGCAGACCCATATTCTGCCATCATTAAGCCAGCTTGGAAAAAGAAACAGACGCCAGCCAAAATAAACCAAATGATCCCAGCATATGTCATTTGCTCATAAGAAACAGAAACATTGCCAAAACCATAAACCGTTGTGATAATCATCAACACAAGGCTCATAGTCGTCAATGATTTTTTAGTTTGTGAATTTTCATCATCCAAGATAAAGCCTCTACTTTCTATTTACACTTTCCATTTTAGCATCGTTTATCTTGAATAAATTTATTCTAATTTTAGGCTCATAAGAAAAAACTACTAGTTATTCACTAGTAGCCCTTCATTTTTATTCATTAATTCTTTTTTCAATCCAATTACTTAATTCAGTTACATGTAATTTAGTGACCGAACTAAAAGTCAAAACAGTGACATGATCATAGTTGAGATTCAACTTTTTCTTTAAGCCTGATATCACCTTATTAGTTTGACTCTTTTTTATTTTATCCATCTTGGTACAAACTACCAAAATTGGGATATTTAGATATTGAGCATAATCATACATAGCAATATCATCTTTGGTTGGTTCATGACGACTATCTACTAAAATAATTAGTCCCTTTAGGTTGGGTCTAGTTTCTAAATAATCTTGAATCATTTCGCCAAATTCTTGCCGCTTCTTCTGTGAAACTTTGGCATAGCCATAACCTGGTACATCAACCAAATAAAATTTTTCATTGACTTTGTAGAAATTCAAAGTTTGTGTCTTTCCAGGCTGTGACGAGGTCCTAGCTAAGTTTTTACGCTTTAATAGGGTATTTATCAAGCTGGACTTTCCCACGTTTGAGCGGCCTGCTAATGCGATCTCAGGCAAGTTATCTTTAGGATATTGATCTTCTCTAACAGCACTAACTGCATAACTACTGCTTTTAATGATCATTGACACTTACCTGTTCTTTATTATCAGTATTTTTGCGGATTACCTTTGGCTTAGCGTGCTTAGTAATTACGTCCTTAGTTACTTCAACGGTCTCAATATCCTCTTCACTAGGAGTTTCATACATAATATCCATAATTGAATTTTCGATAATTGTTCTAAGTCCACGTGCACCCATATTTCTTTGGATTGCTAAGTCAGCAATTGCCTTCAGAGCACCATCAGTAAACTTCAAATTAACATCGTCAAGTGATAATAATTTCTTATACTGCTTAACTAAAGCATTCTTTGGTTCAGTTAGCACTCTGACCAAATCCTTACTACTCAATTTATCAAGCGTAGTAATAATTGGAATTCTACCAATGAATTCAGGAATCATTCCAAATTTAACTAAATCAGCTGTAGTCAAATGGCGTGTCCAATCATCTGCATTAATTTTATCTGCCTCATTTTCAGCACCAAAGCCAATGGTCTTTTTACCTAAACGATTTTTAACGATTTGTTCAATTCCGTCGAATGCCCCACCAACAATAAATAGAATGTTAGTCGTGTCCATCTTAATCATTTCTTGTTGAGGGTGTTTACGCCCACCTTGAGGTGGAACAGAGGCAATTGTACCTTCCAAGATCTTTAATAATGATTGCTGTACACCTTCACCTGAAACATCACGCGTAATTGAGACATTCTCAGATTTTTTAGAAATTTTATCAATTTCATCAATATAAATAATGCCACGCTGTGCACGTTCCAAATCATAATCAGCATTTTGTAGTAACTTAAGCAAAATATTTTCAACGTCTTCACCAACATACCCTGCTTCAGTCAAGGTAGTTGCATCGGCAATTGCAAATGGGACATTTAAAATACGAGCCAAAGTCTGAGCAAGATATGTCTTACCTGATCCAGTTGGTCCGATCATTGCAATATTTGATTTTTGTAATTCAGTTGAAGAATCAACATCCATTTGGCTAATTCTCTTATAGTGATTATATACAGCAACTGATAAGACTTTTTTAGCACGGTCTTGACCAATAACATATTGATCAAGTTCCTTTTTTATTTCAACAGGCTTAGGTAATTCACGAGCTGCTTTAAGTGAATCTGCTCGTAATTCATCGTCAATAATTTTTTTAGCCAAGTCAACACATTCATTACAAATATATACACCGTTACCGGCAATCATTTTCTTAACTTGGTCTTGAGTTTTGCCACAAAAAGCGCATTTAATCTCTTCTTGATCTGTAAACTGATTTGCCATTATTTTTCCTCCTATATCTACCAAAAATCAGATTATCATAAATTAACTAATATTGATAAATATTAAGCTCGAACAGCAAAAAAAGCGGCCTATAGCCGCTCTTTTTGAGAAATTAGCAAATATTACTATTACTTGCTTTCCTTCTTGTCATCGTCTTCTTTGTTTTCAAGCTTTGACTTAGCAACTTGCTTAGCATTATCAGTAATAAGATCCATAGCCTTACGTACAGTAATGTCGTGGCCTAACATGTCATCTGATAAGGTGTTACGTACCATCTTTTCATCCATGTTGTATTCTGAAGCAAGATCCTTGATTTCTTTATCAATTTCTTCCTTAGTTGCCTTAAGGTCTTCAGCAGCAACAATAGCTTCAAGAACTAAGTTAGTTTTAACTCTTTCAGCTGCATTCTTTTCAAATTGTGAACGCAATTGTTGTTCGTTGGTATTAGTCAACTTGTAGTAAGTTTGTGGGTCAATACCTTGACGTTGCATATTACCCAAGTATTGGTTCAATTGAGTATCAACATCTTCTTGAATCATAGCATCAGGAATTTCATCGATAGTAGCGTTGCTTACAGCACCTTCAATTGCAGCTTCTTGAATAGCGTCGTTTGCTTGTTGTTCCTTTTGTTCCTTCAAGTCCTTCTTGATCTTTTCCTTTAAGTCATCAAGGGTGTCTACAGAGTCATCAACGTCCTTAGCAAATTCATCGTCTAACTTAGGAAGTTGCTTTGACTTAACTTCGTGAATCTTAGTTGCAAAGTGTGCTTCTTTACCAGCTAAATCCTTTGCACCGTAATCTTCAGGGAAAGTTACAACTACATCAACATCATCGCCGGCTTCATGGCCTTCAAGTTGATCTTCAAAGCCAGGAATAAATGCACCTGAACCTAATTCAAGTGAGTAGTTTTCAGCTGAGCCGCCTTCGAATGGCTTGTCGTCGATAGTACCCTTGTAATCGATAGTAACAGTATCGCCCTTTTCAGCCTTACCCTTCTTAAGAACAAGTTCTGCATTTTGTTCACGGCGCTTGTCAAGTTCAGCATCAATGTCCTTTTGGTAAACACGAGTGTTTTGCTTAGGAACTTCGATACCCTTGTAGTCACCTAACTTAACTTCTGGTTCTACAGTAACAGTAGCCTTCATAGTCCAATCCTTGTCCTTATCCATTGATACAGGAACAATTTGTGGTTGGCCAACTGCCTTAATACCTGCTTCTTTAACAGCAGCAGAATATGCATTTGGTAATACAATATTTAAGGCATCTTCATATAATGCTTCTTCACCGTAATATTGATCAAAGATCACACGTGATACGTGACCCTTTCTAAAGCCAGGAACACGCAAGTTTTTCTTTACTCTTCTAAAAGCTTGGTCTAAACCTAATTTAATTTCATCTTGTGAAATATCAAAAGTAAGATCACCGGTTGTCTTACCGGTCTTTTCCCATTTAACAGACATTAATTAAATACCTCCAATGTCAAATTTGAGTTTGCTTCTTGCATACTAAGTTATCTTACCTTAAAAGGCCGCAAAAAACAAATTTAAAAGAAAAAAGATGCGCTCCTGTGAAGAAGTGCATCTTTTTTAACTATATCGTTAGAAATTAGTCAAGGATTTCAGTAACCTGACCGGCACCAACGGTACGACCACCTTCACGGATGGTGAACTTAGTACCCTTTTCGATGGCAGCTGGCTTGATTAACTTAACAGTAAATTCAGTGTTATCACCAGGCATAACCATTTCAGTACCTTCTGGCAATTCAATTTCACCAGTAATATCAGTGGTGTGGAAGTAGAATTGTGGACGGTAGTCTGAGAAGAATGGGGTGTGACGGCCGCCTTCTTCCTTCTTCAAGATATAAACTTGACCCTTGAATTCCTTGTGGGTTTGAATTGAGCCTGGAGCAGCCAATACTTGACCACGAACAACTTGGTCACGGTCAATACCACGAAGCAATACACCAACGTTATCGCCGGCTTCACCTAAGTCAAGAGTCTTGTGGAACATTTCCAAACCAGTAACAACTGACTTAAGAACCTTGTCTACCAAACCAACGATTTCAACTTCGTCACCGACCTTAACAGTACCACGGTCAATACGACCTGAAGCAACAGTACCACGACCAGTGATAGTAAATACGTCTTCAACTGGCATTAAGAATGGCTTGTCAGTTTGACGTTCTGGAGTTGGGATGTATTCGTCAACGACGTCCATCAACTTAAGAATTTGTTCTTGAGCTTCCTTGTCGCCTTGTAAAGCCTTCAAAGCTGAACCACGAACAACTGGAATATCGTCACCAGGGTAATCGTATTCAGTCAACAAGTCACGAACTTCCATTTCAACTAAGTCGATCAATTCTGGGTCGTCAACTAAATCACACTTGTTTAAGAAAACAACGATGTAGTTAACACCAACTTGACGAGCAAGCAAAATGTGTTCACGAGTTTGTGGCATAGGACCATCAGTTGCAGCAACAACTAAGATAGCACCATCCATTTGTGCAGCACCGGTAATCATGTTCTTGATGTAGTCGGCGTGGCCTGGAGCGTCCATGTGAGCGTAGTGACGATTTTCAGTTTCGTATTCTACGTGGGCGGTATTAATAGTAATACCACGTTCCTTTTCTTCTGGTGCAGCATCGATTTGTGAGTAATCTTCAGCCTTAGCCAAACCCTTGTCAGCCAAAACAGTAGTAATAGCCGCAGTTAAAGTGGTCTTACCGTGGTCAACGTGACCGATAGTACCAATGTTTACGTGTGGCTTAGTTCTAACGTAATGTTCTTTTTCTGCCATTAAAATGACCCTCCTGTAAATTTGCAAGAAGTCCGTTGAGATAAGTTAACGGATAATTCTCTGTTGAATATTGTACTACTTTCTTCGGCAAATGCCTAGTAAAAAAGCTTAAGCGAAATTGCCTAACGAAAATATCCTTTGCTAATTATACTAAATAGTTTGAAAATGTAAACCTTTTTTACTTATTTTTTATTGCGGTAAGTATTTATATATTTTTTCTAGTAATTTTTGATGACTACGGCCATCTTTTCTTTGTAAAAATGAAACTAAATCACTAGCAAAACTGTCAGGCTCATCAATATATTGGTTAATTTTAGGGTAAAGACTGCCTAATACCAAATTCACTTCTCCCAGCATTAATGGCAACTGACTTGGACTATTGTGAAATTTGCTTCCAATGCTAGAAATAATTTCACGGTACTTAGGTTCTTTTTCTAGAAGCAGTGTATTCGCCGGAATAAAGCTCTCCATCTGGCCTATTACCCAAATTTCAAACTTTTCTTCAAGTCCCAAGCGAACTAGATCTTCACAAAGTGACAACCTAACAGCAAAATCTGGCGTTGGATCTAATAAGACGCTTCGTGCAAAAGCTTTAAAATTAGGCAGGTTTAACTTATGTAAACTTTCATAATCCAACTGAGTAACCTGTTCTCGTTGTTTAAAGTTTTGCATAATCTGCCGCTGTTTTTCTTCAGAAGCTGGTTTTACCTTTTCTGATAAGTCCACTCCAACAAGATTTTTTAGTTGTAGAGCTTCAATAAAAAAATTATTTTTAGCTAGAATTTGACAGTAACTTTTAAATACTCGCTGATCAGAAAAAAGATCAGGCTCCTCTTTAATTAAAGCATATGCCTGATCTTCTTGTTTATTAGCGCAATAGAGTTTGCAGAGTTTCAAAATAACGTCCAATGAATGCTCTCCACGTAATGCTTCTTCTAGATTTTGAATAGCTGCTTCGAGATCTCCCTTACGCTCATCTTCTTCAGCAAGTTTCAATAAATTTTGTTGGCTTACTGATGTCATTTTTAGTCTTTCTTATTACTTTCTTTTTTCTTATTTATTTTTGTTTTTTTATTTTCGTCTTTGGCATGGTTCTTATTGTCATTTTGTGCTTTTTCATTGCGTTTCTGCATAGCACGATGACGGTTTTGATTTACTTCCATGACCACGGGCAAGATCACTGGACGACGGTTAGTTTTCTTGTATAAAAACTTCTCCAAATCACCGCGGATATCTTGCTTCAATTCAGTCCAATCAAACTTTTTGTGTTCAAAATTGGCCTGAATTGCTTTTTTAATTACATCAATTGAATCACTCATCAACTGGCGATTAGCCTTGATATAGACGAAACCACGACTAGTGACTTTTGGCTCTGCAATAATCTTTTTCTTCTTACGGTCAATTGTAACAACCGCAATAAAGATTCCGTCATCTGATAGGACCTCACGATCACGTAGCACAATATTACCAACATCACCAACACCAGAACCGTCGATCATGGTATCTTCACCTGGTACTGGGTCAGTTAAGAAGAAACGCTTCTGCTTAAAGTCATATTCAAGACAGTCACCATTCTTGGTAATATATATATCTTTAGGATTCATTCCAGCTTTAATAGCCAAATCACGTACTACTTCAAGTAAACGATATTCACCAATTACTGGAATTAAGAATTTTGGCTTCAAGGTTGTAATCAAAAGTTGCAGATCACGACCAGTTGCATGCCCACTAGTATGTATATTTCTGCCTAACTGGATAACCGTACCGCCAGCCTTATATACCAAATCACTGGTTTCAGCTACCATCGTTTCAACCGCATGTGACGGAGTAGTTGCAATAAAGACCAAATCGCCCTTATGAATCGTAATCATACTATGACGCTTCTTAGCCATTTTTTGTAATGAGTTAAGTGGTTCACCCATACGCCCAGTCTCTAATATAACTGTCTGCTCATCTGGCACAGTCTTCAGATCCTTAACTCGCATCAACAAGCCTTCAGGCACATCTAAATAGCCTAATTTCATTGAAGTTCTAACAATCTTAGCTAGATCGCGGCCAGTTAATAAGACGCGTTTCCCTGTTGCTGCTGCAGCATTTAAAACTTCTTGAACACGATTCAAGTTAGAGGCTTTAGCAGCTACGATAATTCTGCCTTTAGCATTTCTGAAGACATTAGTCACAAATTTACCAATATCTTGTTCAGATGCATTAGGGAAAGATGCTTCTGCATTAGATGAATCACTTAAAAGCGCTAAAACGCCCTTTTGTTCAATTTCAGCTAAGCGATCCATATCAGTCCGATAATTTAACGCAGCTGTTGGATCAAATTTAAAGTCACCAGTATAAACAATTTCACCTGCTGGTGTATGTACATCTATTCCAAGTGAATCAGGAATTGAGTGTGTCGTATGGAAGAATGAAATACTTGCATTCTTAAAATCAATTTCAGTATCTGCATCGATTACGTGGAACAAACTATTCTTACGGCGTTTGTTTTCGCGTTGTACTTCAATTTTAGCAAGTTCGATACTCAATTGTGAACCAAATACTGGAATATCGTATTTACGCAAAATGTATGGCAATGCACCAATTGAATCAGCATGCCCATGTGTTAAAAAGATACCTGCTACTCGATCTCCGTATTGTTCAAAGAAATCAAGGTCAGGAATTACTACATCGATACCAAATAAAGAACTATCAGGGTACTTTAATCCGGCATCAAGAACAAAAATTTCATCATTAACTTGAACAGCAAACATGTCTTTACCCTGTTCACGCACACCGCTCAAGATCATAATTTTGATTTGATCAGCCATTATATTTCCTTTTCTATCTAATTTTTAATTCTTATGGATCTATCGATCTCAACGTAAAAATAATCTGTTTCAATTTTAGCATAAAGAATAAAATTATGACAGAGACAAAAAAAGCCAGCCTTTTCGGCTAGCTTCATTATTCAATATTATGTGAAAATTAACGACGAAGACCTAACTTCTTGATCAATTCACGGTAACGGTTAATGTCGTTGTTTTCAAGGTAACGAAGCAAGTTACGACGGTGACCGATCTTCTTAAGCAAACCAACGTATGAGTGGTGGTCATGCTTGTGACTCTTCATGTGATCAGTCAAGTTGTTGATATCAGCAGTCAAAAGAGCAACTTGAACTTCAACAGAACCAGTGTCACCTTCGTGAGTTGCGTATTCCTTCATAATCTTTTCTTTTTCAGTCTTTGAAATTGCCATAGTTAAATTCACCTTTCATTAAATAATTGCCGTTAACAACGTTTATCGTCGGCGTGAACAAATAAACAGCGTTAGCGGTTCACAACAGTCTTAATCATACACATTATTTTTTAAAAAAGCAAGCGGAAATTATCTTGCATCCGTGATATTTCTTAAGTATAATGGATGAAGTAAATTTCTAAATCATTGGAGGTGAATTTCATGCCACAAATCAAATCAGCTATCAAACGTGTTAAGACTCAAAACGCTACTAACGAACGCCGCGCTTCTGAATTAAGCAAGTTAAGAACTGCTATCAAGAAGTTTAAGAACGCTGTTGAAAGTGATAGTAAGGAAGACGTCTCCAAGTTGCATTTAGAAGCTGAACGTGCTTTGGATAAGGCTGCTTCAAAAGGCTTAATCCACAAGAACAAGGCTGCTCGTGACAAGAGTCGTTTAAACAAGTTAGCAAACAAGTAAATCTTACTTATTACTAATAATAAAAAGAGGAGATCTGCAGCGATCTCCTCTTTTTGTATACTCTTAGACATTTAAGATAAATAATTTCAAAAAATTATCTTCACGGTAAGTTCCATTTTTATATTTAAATTCTAAGTCGATTGCATCCCTTAATAAATTTTCTAGCTTGTCTATCTTCAACCGATTACGTAGGGCTAACTTAACCCTATAGGGATGAACGCCTAATTCTTTTACAATTTGTGGTTCGCTACGACCTCTTTGTGCTAAGATTTTAACGACCAAAATCAATTCTAATTGATTTTCAAAGACCGCTAATAATTGAATTGGATTAGTCCCTTCACGTAATTGATTATCTAAGCGCTCAACTGCTTCACGGTAATTCTTATCTAAAGCCGACTCCAAAATAGCGAAAATATTTTGTGCTAGGGACAAATCTACATTTTGCATTACTGATTTTTCAGTAATTTTGTTATCGGTAGCTACCATTTTTAGCTTTTGATAATTGCTTAAAATAGTGTCAATTACCTGATCACTTCGCTCAATTAGCAGCTGTAAAGCTGACTGTGTGATTATATATCCCTCATCTTTGATCAAGGCTTTAGTCGTTGAAGCAACTTCATAGGGCCTAATTTGTGGCTCAACCACATTGAATTGCTTTAGAACAGTTTTAGTCAGTTTTTTACGCCTATCAATTTTTTCATAAGAAGCAACAATTACTACTACATCTTCTAAATCAGCTAAGTTTTCAAAAATTTTTTGTAAGTCATCAATTTGTTTCTGTAATTTTTTAGATACCTTAGCTGTTAAAAAGAAAGGATTTTTGACTACAATAAATTTCTGTTCACTAAATAAACTGGATTCAGTTAAGCTCGCAATCAATTCATCTAAGCCATCGCTTTCGCAATCGACAGTCACGTGCTCCAAATCTTTAAAGCGATCTTCCTTGGCATATGATCTCACCAAGTAATCATTGAGAAAGTCATCTGCACCCCAAATTAAGGTATGTGGATTATTGTTATTTGTATTTTTAAACAAAGAAAGTAAGGTCATTTTTTATCCCGCTTTAAAAAGTAACTAAATCTAGGACTTTGCAGTCCGCCATAATACCAGCTAATCATACCACAGTCTTGCGTTGAAACCCATGGTATTTGTTGTTGAGTTAGTGTCGTTAGCGTCTCTTGATGGGGGTGCCCGAACCTATTTTTTCGACCAGCAGAAATAAAAACTTGCTTAGGATGGATTGCACGTAAAAAGTCTGGATTGGATGATGTTTTACTGCCATGATGACCCAATTTAAAATAATCTACCTGAAGTTTCATCCTCTGCATAATTTCCTTTTCACCATCTTGACCTAAATCTCCTGTAAACAACCAGTTCTTATTCGCTACTCTAAAAAGCAAACTCAGGGAATCTTCATTCTTTCCTTCTCCTGCTTGATATGGATAAACCACATTAAATGTAATCTGCGGTTCTTTCACCTGCATTCCTGCAAGTAACTCCACTAATTTGGTATCTTTTACACGACCATCTAATCTCTTTTGAAAAGATGGATTCTTAATTAGTCCTTCGGCCATAAATAATTTCTTAACATTAACCTGCTCTAGTAATGGTCCTAAATCACCAACGTGATCGGCATCTTGATGCGAAACAAAGACTCCGTCAATCGTATTAATTCCCTGACTTTTCAAAAATGGAATAGTAATTCGATCAATCTGAGGTGTCTGCTTTTTGCCACTAAAGTTTAGTTTCCCACCAGTATCAATTAAATATACCTTGCGAGGAAATGGCGTAGTCACTAGAATACTATCTCCTTGGCCCACATCAATGAAGGTTACTTGCCCTCGCAAAGGAAAATGAATCATGCTGAAGAAAATTACATACAAGCTCAACAAGCCCACCATAATTTTCTTACTATTAAAGCGCCAGTTAACTTTTTCTCTTAAAGAAACAATCAAAATAATCGTTACTATTAATAGCAACAGACACTGCCACCAATTAATTTGCCCAAAAGTTAGTAGTCCCAACTTAGTAGCAGATAATTGCCCAATGATTTTCTCACCTAATTCAAGCACTTTTTCTAATACCGGAGCAAAATCTTTAGTCAGACCAAACGTCACAATATTGAAAAAAGCAATTGGTAAAACTATCCAATTGAAATATGGCACTACTAACATATTAAAAATTACAGTTAAAAAATTGACCTGATAAAAGAAAAGCAATAGTAATGGCGTTAATAAAATATTTAACAAAATTGCTTGTTTAAAACTGCCAAACTTATCAGTTAACTGTAAACCCAATGCCAAAATATAGCTCAATAAGGCTCCAGTTGCCAGAAATAAACGCGGTACTACTAAAAGATGTAAAATGCAGGTCAATCCCAGCAGATCTATCGACGCAACATGATATTTCTTAAACTTACAAATTTTGCCTAAAAAGTAGGTTAAACTCGCTCTTACAAAGCCGGCTTGACCATTGCTTAGAAAAATACCTAGCAATAAAACCAATGTACAGCAGACAAAAGTTTCTTCATCCGTCAGTTTCAAGTTAAAACAAAATACGCTAATTAATAAGACATAGATTCCAACATGTAAGCCTGAAATGCTTAACAAGTGAATAACACCCAAATCTCGATAATTATTTAGTATTTCTTGATTTTCTTGAGCATTATTTTCACCCAAGATTAATTCACTAGCGAAAAAGCCTAACAACTGTGGCATCTTGGCAAAATAGTTCTGCAATTCAAAACGTAATTGATGCAATTGATCCCCAAAATCAGTAATCGGTAATAGCTTCATTTGACAACTACTGTATTTCAATTTTTGGTAAATTTGTTTTGCCTGATAATAATTCTGAAAATTAAACTCACCAATATTAGTTGCTGGCTCAATTGAATTGCATTCCCCATTAATTTCTGTCACTAAAACAGGGTTCCCATGCTTAAGCAGTTCTTTTTGAGCATCTGTTACCTTGCCACTAATTAAAATTTTACCTTGAGCAAAATTACCCACACCTGTTAAGTAGTCGTCTTTAATTCTTACCTGATCAGGGTAAATTCTTAATTGGCTCTGCTGGGTTAAAACAAAATTGGTTTTTGATTTACTTAAAAAAATTAGTAATAGAAATGCCCCAACTATTAGACTAACTATTTTTAAACTAACTCGATATTTTTGTACTAACAGTAGCAAAAAGTAACCCAGAAAAAATAAAGCTACTATTTTTTGCACCATTGTTGTACAAGAAAAAGCCAAAAAAGAGATTGTAATTAGCAACAAAGCGGTTATTAAGTAAAAGCCAACTTCATTTTTAAACAGCCAATTGATCTTTAAGGCTCGCAAAAGTCTTTTCTCCTATTCCCGATACCTGCATTAAATCTTCTATCTTTTTAAAAGAACCATTTTGTTCACGATAAGCAATAATCTGTTCTGCCTTTTTTTGACCAATTCCAGTTAACTTTTGTAGTTCCGTTACATTAGCAGTATTTAAGTTGATCTTAGTGCCATCCCCTTGATTACTTGGGCTACTGCTACTAGTACTCCCATTATTTTGACTATTATCAGCTGATCCTGCAGTTGCCACATTTTCAACCTTTTCACCCTTGTAAGGAATATGAATTTTATCTTGATCCTTAAGCAAAGTAGCGCGGTTAATAGCTTTTAATTGTGCTCTAGCAGTAGTACCTCCAGCCGCCTCAATTAACTCCTGCAGACGAGCACCATTTTTCAATGTATATACTCCCTGATGCTTCACCGCACCGGAAATATCACAAGTTACAGTCTTAGAAACGGTTGTTGAACTACTGCTAGTCACTGCATTAGTATTAGTGGTTGCACCTGAACTACTAGTGCTAGACTGCATAACTTGATCCTGCACTGCAGCAGCATTTTCTTGATGATCCCCTTTCTTTAATCCATAAAATCCAACTACAAGAATTATTGCACCAATGAGATATACTTTTTTCTCAAACACAAATTCTTTTATTTTTCCAAAATTCATAAAAATCACCTCTACTATTTATTACGCAAAAAAAGCCCAGAATTTTTTCTGGACTTCAAATTTTTTTGAATTTTTTTAGTAGTGTGTCTTTAGATAGTTTAATGCATCATCAAAAGTGCTCACAGGGACAATTTTCATTTTGGTGTGAATTTTCTTTGCGGTTCTCTTAGCAACTGCATAATTAGTTTCACTTTTCTTCACACTGGTTGAATCAGTCGGCGCAAAGAAGACCTCTGCACCTTCTCTGCTAGCAGCTACCACTTTTTTATCAACGCCACCAATGATTCCTACTTTTCCAGTAGGTGAAATCGTACCTGTTCCCGCAATCTTATGTCCCTTACTTAAGTTCTGCTTGGTAAAGACCTCATAGCTTTCAAGTGTAAACATCAATCCGGCTGAGGGGCCACCGATTTCGCCAGCGTTAATTTTTAACTTAGGCTTAGTTTTCACAACTACATGCTCAACTAATTGAATCCCAATTCCTGGCTTATTAGTACCCTTTACTTTAACAATTTTGCCAGTAAAGTGTTTCTCTTGCTTACCACGCAAAACTGAGATTGTTACTCGTGCACCAATCTTTTGTTTACGCAAATAATTCATCATCTCTTCAGTTGACCTGAAACGATGCCCGTTTGCGCCTAAAACGGTATCACCAATTTGGAGCTTATTTTTAAAACTAGAATTTTTCTGGACTTCCATCACATAAACGCCTAGATATTTTAAGCTATGCTGTTTACCTGCTTTTTTAGCTGCATAATAAATTGCATTCTGCTGACTTGTTTCCATATACCAGTTTTGCAACTCATTATATTGAGCACTAGTTTGACCTCCTAGCAGCTCCTTGCTTGATACACGCTCATCATAGGGACGAGTAAAACTCCATAGATATTGCAAAACCGGAGCCGGCCGACTAGTTACGCTAACTGTCACCAAATAAAAATTATTCGGACGTTTATTTGATGACTTAATAAACTGGCCCACGGGCATTGCCTCACCAGGATATTCAATATAATAATCGGTCGGCCAAACAGCAAGTACCACTAATAAAACAAGCGCAATTAGTGCCAAGAGCCAATTACGCAAGTGCTTTTTCGATTGATTGTTTTTCTTATTATTCATGTTTTAGCTTCTCTCTCAATGCAATCGCTGCTTTTTTAGGTAAAAACAGACTAACATCTTCATCAAAACGAGCTAATTCCTTAATCATGCTTGAAGCTACAAAAGAATTTTCTGGACTCGTAAAAAGCAAAACTGTATTCACATCTGGAGCCAATTTTTTATTAATCCCAGCAATCTCCTGTTCATAGCGGAAATCAGCACTGTTGCGTACACCGCGCACCATAACTTTAGCATGCAATTCATGTGCTAAATTTACGGTTACTTCTTCCGGTCTTTCTAGCACTTCAATATTAGGTATTTCCCTTAGTGCATCCCTGATTAGATCAGCACGTTCTTCAGGCGTAAACAAGTATTTCTTAGCTGTATTGGTCATCGCAACTACATATACTTTATCAAAAATTTCAGCAGCCTTTTTAGCGGTCTCCACATGCCCATTAGTAATCGGATCAAAACTCCCTGGAAATAAAGCGATTGTCATTATTAGTCCTTTCGATAAATCCTCACAATTGTTTTTCCTAAATGGTGTTCTTTGATCAATGAAAAACCAGTAATTTCACCCAGTTCTGTATGATCATCAGTTTCTGCCACCACAATTGCATGATCATTAAGTAGGTTCGACTTTACCATCTGCAACATGTCCTTAGCGATTTTTTCTTTGGCATAGGGCGGATCAAGAAAAACTAGATCAAACTTTTCATCATTCTCAGAAAATAATTTTAATGCTGCAGAGCTGCGCATATTATAAACATTAAAACGCTGCTCTTCCTTAGTTAAAGCAACATTTTTCTTAATAATTGTACAAGCAGCATGATTAATATCAACCAGACTCGCATGGTCACAGCCCCTTGAAACAGCTTCAATTCCTAAGGCACCACTACCAGCATATAAGTCTAAAACATTACCACCCTGAAAAAATTGTCCCAATGAATTAAAAAGGGATTCTTTCACCTTATCACTGGTTGGTCTTGTCCGATTACTTTTCAAAGTAAATAAATTTCTTTTAGCATATTTCCCTGAAATAATTCTCATTTTAGTTGATTCTCACTTTTTTCTTGTTCAAGTTGCAATTTCTTTTCTGCTTTTTGGGCCATCTCAGCTAATTGATTTTCAATATGTTGGCTATCCAAATTTACTTCTTCTTCAGCTGAAATTTCGACATGATTAACAAAATCCAAATGAGCAATTTGTCCTTTGATTTCATTGCATTCGTTGCGATTAACATAAAGAACACAATATTTCATTTTTTTAGAAAAATAAACAATGTCACCAAAATGGCGCAACTTATATTGATCACTAACTGATTTTAAATAAATAATCAATGCTACCCTTTTAATTAAGTGGGTACTTTCAATTTCTTTATTGATACTCATGCAACTGTTTCATCCTTTTCTTGTAACATTTTTTCATTTGCTGAAACGTTCAGTACTAAACCAATCGCAGCAGTCAAGACAATCATTGATGAACCACCATATGAAATAAATGGCAGCGTAACCCCCGTAATCGGCAACAATCCTAGTACTGCACCGATATTAAAGAATGCTTCTGTAAAAATAATAGTCGTCACGCCAAAGCAAATTAATGCGTCGAATTGAGAAACCGCGTGAACCCCAACTTCCATAATCTGCCACATCAAATAAAAGAGTAATCCAACCAATAAAATTGTCAGAATCACACCTACTTCTTCTGCTGTAATGGATAAAATAAAGTCGGTATACGGCTCTGGTAAGTAACCTCGCTTTTGCATACTATTACCTAGTCCTACGCCAAATAATCCCCCATTGTGGATTGCATAATAAGAGTTAACTAGCTGGGCCCCACCTTTTTGCTCTAATTCAAAGGGATGCAAGAACGACATTAGTCGTTGGAATTGATAACTTCTTTGTAAAAATCCAGGATTCCAGGCAACTACAATAAGAAATACAGCTGCCACTAAGATCACAATCCCAGCTAACCAAGTTAAAGCTAATTTAGTTGGAACCCCTGATACTGAAAACATTACCAAAGTGATCATAAATAAAATTGCTGTCCCACCAAAATCAGGTTCAACAATAACCAAGCACATTAAAAAAGCCGCCAAAATTGCTGGGTGTGACAAATTATGTTTGATCTTACCCTTGACTAATTTTCCATCTCTTCTGTCTAGTACATATGCCAAATAAATGACCAGAGCCAATTTAGTAACTTCTAGTGGCTGCAAATTGATAAAGCCCAAGTTAATCCAACCTACAGCACCATTAACTGCCGCACTACTGCCATGAGCAAAACGTAGAAATACTAGCCATCCTAGCATAAGTATACAAATTAATAAAAATCCCCCTACAAATTTTGGATTTTTAAATACTTTGATTCTTAATGCAAAAAACGGAATCCCAAACAAAAAGAAAGCTACTATAGCATAGATTGCTTGCCGTATCCCATAGACATTTGGCTTAAATCCATTAACTAATAAAATATCTGAACTAGCTGAATATACCAAAATTATCCCAACCACTACTAAAATAAGATAGGGAATAAAAATCTGGTAATTAAGATAACGTAATTTTCGACGCACAAGCGTTGCCCCTTTATCTAAATAATACTTTTTTCATTATAAAACAAAAAGATCATCACTTCTATCAAGTGACGACCTTTTAAAATTTATTAAACTATCTTAGTTAGCACGGTTACGCTTCTTATCAGCCTTTTGACGTTCTGAAGTGTTCAAAATCTTCTTACGTAAACGAATAGATTCGGGAGTTACTTCACAATATTCATCATCATTTAAGAATTCGATAGCTTCTTCAAGAGTCAACGTTCTAGGAGTCTTAATAGCAGCAGCGTGGTCCTTACCGGCAGCACGAGTGTTAGTTAAGTTCTTACCCTTAGTTACGTTAACAGCAATATCACGTTCACGTGATGATTGTCCAACAATCATACCTTCGTAAACTTCAACACCAGCACCGATGAATAACTCACCACGTTGTTCTACTGATTGAAGTGAGTAAGTAGTTGATTGACCTTGGTTAATGGATACCAATGCACCATTACGACGACCTGGGTTCCAGTTCTTTACTACTGGCTTATATGCTTCAAAGGTGTGGTTCATGATACCATATCCACCAGTTTGTGACATGAATTCATTATTGTAACCAATCAAACCACGTGATGGAACTAAAAATTCAAGACGAGTTTGACCATTACCAGTTGATTCCATATTCTTCATCTCACCTTTTCTTTGTGAAAGTGAGTCAATAACAGAACCAACATATTCATCTGGAGTATCGATTTGTACTGATTCAAATGGTTCGCACATAGTACCATCAATTTCACGGTAAATAACCTTAGGACGTGAAAGTTGTAATTCGAAGCCTTCACGACGAAGTTCTTCAACCAAAATTGAAAGGTGAAGTTCACCACGACCTGAAACAGTCCAAGCGTTCAATTGATCAGTTGGTTCAACCTTCAAAGAAACATCGGTACGAGTTTGACGAATCAAACGATCTTCAAGCTTCTTAGGAGTTACTTGATCACCTTCACGACCTGCAAATGGTGAATCGTTGGCAACAAAGTCCATTTGAAGAGTTGGTGGATCAATCTTAAGAAGTGGCAATGCTTCTGGATGTTCAGCTGATGCAATAGTTTCACCCACGTAGATATCATTAATACCACTAATGGCAATAATATCTCCAGCCTTAGCTTCCTTAATTTCGTTACGTTTCAAGCCAAAGTAACCAAATAACTTAGTAACACGGAAGTTTTGAGTTGAACCATCACGCTTCATAACAGTGATGTTGTCACTAACTTTAACCTTACCACGGTAAATTCTACCAACACCGATACGACCAACATAGTCATCCCAATCAAGCATGGTGATTTGGAATTGTAATGGCTTATCAGAGTTGTCTACTGGAGCAGGAATATTCTTAATAATGGTATCAAAGATTGGATCCATAGTTTCCTTTTGAGTACTTGGATCTGGATCATATGATGAAGTACCATTCAAAGCTGATGCATAAACAACTGGGAAGTCAAGCTGTTCATCGTTGGCACCTAATTCGATGAAAAGTTCAAGTACATCATCCAAAACCTTCTTAGGACGAGCGCCTGGACGGTCAATCTTGTTTAAAACAACGATAGGTTTTACGCCAGCTTCCAAAGCTTTCTTTAAAACGAAACGAGTCTGTGGCATTGGACCTTCATAGGCATCAACCAAAAGCAATGCACCGTCAACCATGTGCATAACACGTTCTACTTCCCCACCAAAGTCAGCGTGACCTGGTGTATCCAAGATGTTGATAGTAGTATCCTTATACTTAACAGCAGTGTTCTTAGACAAAATAGTAATACCGCGTTCACGTTCAATGGCATTTGAGTCCATAGCACGATCTTCCAGATTCATGTGTTCTGGCAAAGTATCAGATTGCTTCAATAATTGGTTAACCAAGGTAGTCTTACCGTGGTCAACGTGGGCAATGATCGCAATGTTTCTTAGATCGTCTCTTCTTTTTTCTGACAAAAGTATTCCTCCCCACTCTTCAATAAAAAAACTGTGACTCTGTCACAGTTTCGGTAACGCATTAGCGCCTTATCGAAGTGCTTTTCTTAAATCTGTATAGTTACGTTAGTGAATTTTACCACCTAACTGCATACGGGTCAACGCTTAACAATCAAGTTAACCCTGGATTTTTTTATGCAAAAACAAGCAAAAACTATTAAACTATGGTAAAAATATAATGTAGATAATAATTTTTAAAAAGGAGTAATTATTTTGATCTTAATGAAAGATATCGTACGTGACGGTGATCCCGTCTTACGTCAAGTTGCCAAGCCTTTAACATTTCCACTTAGTGATCACTATAAAAAATTAGCTGATGATATGATGCAATACTTAATTGATTCACAAGATCCTAAGATTGCTGAAAAGCACCAATTAAGAGCAGGCGTTGGCCTAGCCGCACCTCAAGTAGGTGAAGGTGTACAAATGGCTGCACTTTTAGTTCCTGATGATCAAGGCAAAATTATCTTTAAAGAAGTTTATGTTAACCCAGAGATTGTCTCTGAATCTGTTCGTCAAGCTTGTCTTAGCGAAGGTGAAGGTTGCCTTAGTGTTGATGAAGTTATTAATGGTTACGTTCCCCGCCCTGATAAATTAACCATTCATTACTACACCGTTGACGGTGAAGAAAAAACCATTCGCTTAAAGGATTACCCAGCAATTGTTTCTTCTCATGAAATTGATCACTTAAATGGTCACTTGTTCTATGACCGCATTAATAAGCAGGATCCATTCGCACTTAAAGAAGATACAGTCGTAATTTCTTAATTGTTATTTAACCAAAACAAAAGCCTGCATCTGCAGGCTTTTTTGTATAAAAAAAGTCACTGGTTAACTAGGCCAGTGACTCATACATTGGGAATTAAGAAGATTGAAGAGACTTCTTATAACGAGCAAATGAATTTATTAATCATTTACTACATGATTATCGTACAACTGATGTTATTTTACGTCAATAACATTGACCAAATTTAATCGGTAAAAATCAAAAGAAACATAATTATATACTTAACTTTATAATTATGATAAAATTTTTATAGCTATTGAGTAATTTTTACTCTACATTGAACGTTTATACATTAATAAGGAGAATCATTTATGATCTACAAAGTTTTGTATCAAAAAAACAAGATTGTCAATCCTCGTAGAGAAACTACACAAACTCTTTACATGGAAGCAGACAACATGGTCGAAGCAAGAAGTATGGTTGAGGACAATACCCCCTATAACATTGAACTCATCCAAGAATTAACTGGTAATTCGTTAACTTACGAAAAAGAACATGCTGACTTTAAGTTAACAACGTTCGACAAGAAGTAATAAAGAGTGCGAATTAAAAATAATGAAGTAGCCGTTTATGCAATCGGGGGTTTGCATGAAATCGGCAAAAATATGTATTGTGTTCAGTATCAGGATGAAATTATCATCATGGACTGTGGTATTAAATTCCCCGAAGATAACCTATTAGGTATTAATTACGTTATTTCAGACTATTCTTACCTAATCAAGAATCGTAAGAAAATCAAAGCTCTTGTGGTTAGTCACGGACATGAAGACCATATCGGTGGTATTCCATTTTTGTTAGAAAAAATTCCTGAAATTCCTGTCTATGCGACACCATTTGCCCTTTCATTAATTAGAGGCAAATTGGAAGAACACGGAATTTTAAAGACAACTGAACTACACGAAGAGCATGAGGATACTGTTTTGAAGTTTAAGAAACTTTCCGTTTCTTTCTTTAGAACTACTCACTCTATTCCTGATACTTTAGGTATTGCCGTTCATACACCACTCGGTGCCGTTGTCTTTACTGGTGACTTTAAGTTTGACTTAACACCAGTAATGGATCAACCTGCACCAGATTTTCAAAAGATGGCTCAATTAGGCAATGAAGGTGTACTTGCTCTTCTCTCAGATTCAACTAATGCTGAAGTAACACAATTTACTAAGTCTGAACGATTTGTAGCTAAGTCACTACATAATATCATCACTGGAATCCACGGTAGAATTATTTTTGCCACTTTTGCATCTAATCTTTATCGTGTATCAACTGCTATTCAAGCTGCAATTGATACCGGTAGAAAGGTTGCAATTTTTGGACGTAGTATGGAAAATGGCGTTGATAATGGGGTCGACTTGGGCTACTTAAATTTGCCTAAGGATCTAATTGTTGACGCAGATGAGATCAACAAACTACCACCTGAAAAAGTAATGATTTTATGTACTGGTTCTCAAGGTGAACCATTAGCCGCTTTATCGCGAATTGCTAATGGTACTCATCGTCAAATCAGCTTACAACCTGGTGATACAGTCATCTTCTCCTCTAACCCAATTCCAGGTAACACATTAAGTGTTAACCACTTAATCAATAAGTTAATGGAAGGCGGAGCCGATGTTATTCACGGAAGAGTAAATAACGTTCATACTTCCGGACACGGCGGCCAAGAAGAGTTAAAGATGATGGTTCGCTTAGTTAAGCCTAAGTACATGATTCCTGTTCATGGTGAGTACAGAATGCAGGTTATTCACACCCAGCTTGCTCAACAAGCCGGTGTACCCGCTGAAAACACTTTTGTTTTATCTAATGGTGAAGTTGTCTGCTTTGGCCCTGATGGCGCTAGAATCGCAGGACATATTCCTGCAGGTGACGTTTACGTTGATACTTCTGGTACTGCAGACGTTGGCAACGTTGTTGTTCATGATCGTCAAATTCTTTCTGAAGAAGGTTTAGTTGTTGCAGTTGCTACAGTTGATTATAAGCACAAGCGAGTCTTAGCTGGTCCTGATATTCTCAGTCGCGGATTTGTCTACATGCGTGAATCAACTGAGTTAATTAGTCAAGCGCAAAAGCATGTTTATCATGTGCTTAGAAATGAAATGGCTAAATCAAATAGACCAAAAGAAAGTGACATTAAAAAGGCGATCACCGAAAATCTTTCAGACTTCTTGTATTCCAAGACTGAACGACGGCCTATGATTTTACCAATCATTATCGAAAAGAAATAGTAAAAAGGACTCCTTAGGGAGTCTTTTATTTTAGAAAATGAACAATATGCATAAAAAAATTAAAGTTCAGTTATTAGTTAATGAGGTCGCTGGGAATGGCAATGCTATTAAAGCTGATAAAGAATTACAAGATATACTAAAAGAAATGAATATTCCTTTTAAGCGACAAAAAAGTCATTATCCTGGAGAATTAGTCGTTCTAGCACAAAATTACGCTAATTTACATCTCTCTTCTGAACATGTTTTAATCGTAGTTGGTGGAGATGGCTCCTTTAATGAAGTTTTAAATGGAATAAAGACTTCTAATTATCCTGAGACAGCTATTACTTATTTGCCTGCAGGAACAGGCAACGATTTTGCCCGTGGTGCTGGATTAACCGCAGATCCCAGGCAATTAATCAACAATTTGCTCCGAGATCCTGAACCGGAACAAGTTGATTGTGGTTTTTTCACATCAAATATTAAACAAATTCCTAAGGGTTACTTTGTTAATAATTTCGGTATTGGTTTTGATGCCTTTGTTGTTCATCAGAGTAATCATGAGCAATTAAAAAAACACCTCAATTACCTCAATTCTGGAAATATGATTTATGGCCTAAATATAATCAAGGCACTAATTAAGCAGGATACCTTTACAGTGACTGTTAAAACTAAAAACGAAACTCTTCGTTACGGAGATGCATACTTTGTCACTACTACTAACCATCCCTACTTTGGCGGTGGTTTTGCTATTTTGCCAAAAGCGGACATTTACAGTCACCATCTTGATACAGTAATTGTTGAAAAACCAAGTTTACGCAAGTTTCTCTGGCTTTTTGGTAAGCTGATCAAAGATGGTTCACACGTTAATGCACCGGAATTTCATTATATTGAAGCTAAAGAAATCCTAGTTCAAACCAATAAAAGTGAATATGCTCAAATTGATGGTGAAGATATTGAAAAGCAGCCCTTCAAAGTAGCATTTAAAGTTGAACATTTTAATTTATTAAAATAAGGAAGAATTCCAAATTCTTCCTTTTTTATATCTTATCTAAAATATCTCTTTTCGAATTATGATTTTGATAATATTGATCCTGATCAATGAAATCATATACTTGATCATAAAATTTCTTCCAATAACGGTATTTTTGGTACTGCTTTTGCCACTCCCGTGCTTCCTGCAAGTAATTACCAAGAAGTCCATTAATCTGATCGATATGTTTAATCACCTGATTAGCATGATACAATTGCTCTTCCACCTGCTTTTGAGTTAACGTTGACTCCTGATCTTCAAAAAATAGAACATTTTCTTGATAATTTTTTTCTTCTTGCAATTGTTTACTATTATCCATTTCTTCTTTGATAGCTGCAATTTCGTCTGGCTGTAATCCAATTCCAGTTTTAGCTTTGACTAATAACGACTGAATATCTGCCAATTGCACAACATCTATTCCCATTTTTTGATAACGGTTCGAATCAGTCAATGTGAACTCATCATCTGTTCTACTTACAAATACAACCACGTTTCTGATTAATTGATCTATATTTGGCAAGCGTCTCAATAAATTAATAATCACTGGGTTGTTGCTTTTTTCTAGGACATATTTAATACTTTCTTTATGCTTGGCCACTTGATCAGCTATCTGATCATAATCAGCCTGCACATTATACTGTCCATTTTTACTTGTTCGTGCTTTGGTTTCCAAGCAAAAAATCCCGCTAGTCGTAATTATCACATGATCAATTTGGTTACTCCCTAAACTATTCTTTTTTTCATAGGGATATGGTAACAGTAAATTATGAATTATTTCTTTCCCTGTCTGCACTTCACGTAAACGAGAATTCACTAATTCTTCTGCGGCAGCGCCTGCCAAGAGATTGCTAAGATGGCGCAAATCACGTTGAGATAAAATATTCATAGGTCGCAAATTTTTTATTTGATTCAAATGTAGTTCAGTCATTCTTTTCTGAAATGCGTTTACTTTTTGATTGTAAACCTTATAGCCAGAATTAATTGCCCGAATTCGTAAAACATTTTGCAGAGCCAAAGCTCGTTTCAAATCACGTTTATTATTCAACAAAGTTTTTTCAACTATCATAGCATCATGAACAGTCTGTGAATCAGTTACTTTTTTATGTGTAATCCAAGCTTTTTGATAGCTAGCATGATTTTCTAACTCATTCACATACTGATTTAAGTCATTTTCCAAAGGCAAAATTTTGTTTCTACCTTCTTTGACTATTGAGCCATAATAGCGCAAATTTTTTGTAATTTCGTCTAACTCATTGAATTCATGTTTGCCATAATGGTAAGTTACCTTAGTTTCTCCATTCCAACTAGTCTTACGCCAATAATGACCATCCGTCTTACCAAATTCAACTAATTCCGCCACTGAACGATCTAAATAGTACTTAATCAAATAATGACAATGGCCTTTATTGTCAAAAATGCGTCGCTTAATATAACCTGGTCGCATTAATTCAATGATCTGAAAGGTCAAGTTCTTATGATTAGGAAAACGGTATGGTAATCTTTTGCCTGCAATTTTTTCAATTTTAGTTATTTCTTTCTTATCTGTTACAGATAATTCTATTTTTTTCATTTTCTTCTTTTTTCGCTTTTGAAAAAAATAATAGGTTAATATGCCTACTGTTAGTGTAATTATTGTAATATCCATGTTAATTATCCATATTTTGGAACGTATGTTTAGACAGCAATAATTATACCATGATTTTGTATAATGAAAAAGCCCCTTGTTTTAACAATTCAAGGGGCTTTTATCCTTATAATTTGATATTTTCCATTCCAATCATTGGATCAATTTCACCAGAATATATTTTTTCCGGGGTTAGAACAAAATCTTCTGCTACTTCTGCTTTATCGGTTTCATTCTCCATTTCTTGAGCTTTTTCGTGCTGCTTGCTTTGATCAGATTTATCCAATGATTTTGTAATACCCAATTGCTGACAAATCTTCGCTGCTAAGCCAGTCTTACGATCATTTCCCGGCGTCTTAAAAGCTGCCACAAATGCCCGTGGATCACCAACTAACACTAAGTTTTTCTCAGCTCGCGTTATTGCAGTATACAAAAGATTTCGTTTTAGCATCACAAAATTCTGCATGGTTAGATTCAAGATTACCAATGGAAATTCTGAACCTTGTGATTTATGAATAGTGATTGCATAAGCCCGGGTCAGATCATTTAAATCTTTTCTAGAAAAGGCAACTTCTCTTCCATCAAAATCTGCAATCATGCATTCCTTGGCATCATCTTCATCAATGCTAATGATCTTACCAATTTGTCCATTATAAATATCTTTTTCAGGATTATTTTGCAATTGCAGAATACGATCGCCAATTCGGAAAACTTCATTATGTGCTTCTAATACCTTACTTTTAGGCTGAGATGGGTTTAAAATTGCCTGAATAACATTATTAAGGTTAGTTACACCACCATTGCCAAGATACATCGCGCTAAGCACTTGAATATCATCTTTTGCAAATCCACGTTTTAAAGCAAGTTTAACAATTTGTCCAACTGCATCCCCTACTAATTCGGGACGACAGCTAATAAAAGAATAATTCTTTGTTTTCTTAAACAAGGCTTGCTGATCTTTACCCTCATTAACATCATGCGCCAAAGTAATAATCGTTGAATCATCACCCTGTCTATGAATCTGCTTCAAAATAGTAGTTGGAAACGCTTGCGATTTAATCAGGTCACTGAAGACATTGCCAGCTCCAACCGAAGGTAACTGATCCTTATCACCGACGAAAACAATATGCCGCGTATCATGAATACTTGCCAAAAGTTGTTTAAAAAGGAACATGTCAACCATCGACATTTCATCAACAATTAAGATTTCACCATTTAACTCATTCAAGTCCTGAGTGTTAGTATCACCAATACCTAACCCCAACATTCGGTGAATTGTTTTAGCACTGATTCCGGTAATTTCACCCATTCTTTTAGCTGCACGTCCAGTCGGTGCTGCTAGTAAAAACGGAGGATCTTCACTGTAAAGAGCGGAGGAAGGAATCTCAGCCAGCTTGCGTAATACTAATAAAATTCCATTAATGATAGTAGTTTTACCTGTACCTGGTCCACCTGTCAAAATAGAAATCGGTTGGTTAACTGCGTTTTTGATGGCCAACTTCTGTGTATCGTCGTAGTGAATCTTAAGCTCCTTTTCAGCATCCTTGATTGCTTGCTCTACCTTTTTATCATCATATTGTTCTCTTTTTTTATCTTCTTTTTTTTCTACCAAGTTTTTCATCAAGCGAGCAATATCAACTTCTGTTTGATAAATATTTTGTAGAGCAGCATTCTCACCATCAACTATTACTTTGCCAGCTTCTTGTAAACTATTAATACAGCTAGCAATTGGGTCGAATTGATTGATTTGAAGCAATTTACTTGCTTCTGTTAATAACTCAGCTAAGCCTACATAAGTATCTCCCTCACCATTTAAAGCATCGAGTAATACTTGATAAACAGCACCTTTAATTCTACGTGGATCATCACTAGCAATATCTAATTGGCTTCCCATCATATCCGCGGTTTTAAATGCAAAACCCGAAATATCATTAACTGCTGCATAAGGATCTTTCTCTAGTTTTGCTAATGCTTCACCATGATAAAGCTGGTAAACCCGTCCTGCAATACGCTTATTAATGCCGTATTTAGCCAATTTTAAAATTACTTCTGAATAAGAATCCATCGCATTTAGTCCTGCCAAAAGACTATCCTTTTGCTTTCTAGTTAAAGAAAGCTTATCAATCTTAGCTGGACTTTCCTTCAATACATCTAAGGCATTTAGCCCTAATTCATCAATAATCGTAGTCGCAGCCTTTTTACCAATTCCAGGGAACTTATTCGAACTCAAATACTTAGTTAAAGATCCCTCTTCATGTGGCAAGACTTGCTTATAGTTATTTGCTCTAAACTGCAAGCCAAATTTTTCATGCATTACTAGTTTACCCTCGAAGCGATAGCTGCTATTAATTTGAATATCGCCAAAATTCCCTGTCACCTTAATATCGGGACGAGAATAATCGGATAAAGTGCCGATAATTTCAACGTCAAGAATTTTATACAAGTCTTTACTATTTTCAAAAACAATCCCGTTAACCTTACCGGTAAATTCATTCATAATTTTTCTTTTCCTTGTCATTTAGCATCTTCATAATTGAAGCATACTGATTCATTGCTTGCTGATAATACTTAGCATCCATCTGCTTAGCTTGAGCAAAATATTTTTGAGCCTGGTCACGATCTTTTTCTAATGTAGTGACACCTAGTAAAAAATAAACTTTCGCATTTTTCTTATTATCAGGAATTGCCAAATACATTTGCTGAGCCTGTTGATTCTCACCCAAACTTAACCAAATATCGCCTAGCAATTCCTGAATTCGCTCATCAACTTTTTTGATCGTCAAAGCATAAGCTAAAGCTTTTTGGCCTTGCCCTAATTTTAAGTAAGTTAGTGCCTTTTGATAAAGAGTTAAGTCATCATTAGGTATCTGATCTAATAAAGCCAGTGCCTTATCAAAATCGCCTTGCATGTAATAACACACTGCCAGATTATAATTTAATTCTTGTGGCTCTTTAACCAGATGCTGGGCCTGCTCCAATAGCTTCTGTGCTTGATCCAAGCTTCCTTGCTCAATTAAATACGTCGATAGCTGCAAATAATTAGCAACTTGTTGTGGATGCTGATCGATTTTTTTGATTAAAAGATGAATGGCTTGTTCTACTTTACCTTCATCATAAAGTTGCGCTATTTTTTGATCCATTATAACGAGTCCGTCTTCGATAATTTACGTCCTAAATAACTAGTTTCATTCCACACTACCGGTTTAAAAGTCTTTCCGCCATCTAGTGTTTCTAAGACAGTTAAAGAGGTATTGCTAAGGCCGCCATTTTTGCGAATATCTTTCAATGGATAGCCTAAAAGTCCACCCATAATAGCTGATAATGCCGCACCATGACTAACTGCTAGAATCTTATCATCATCGTCAGGAAATCTTTGTGCCATTTCTTGAGCAAATGCTTTTCCACGAGCAATAACATGTGGATAATCCTCACCATGAAGTTCAGTCGGATCATATTTATCTGGATGGTGCCAAAAATTATCCATTTGTTTAGGGAATTTTTTCTCTGCATCCCCAAACTTCATTCCCTCCATATCACCCAAATTAAACTCTCTGAGTCGTTCATCGATCACAACAGGTAAGTTAGCGTTCATTGCATCATCGATGCCCTGAGCGGTATTAAAGGCCCGATCAAGCGGACTGGCAAAAATTCCTCTAAATTTAGTTCCTTGCAAGTGATGACCTAATTTTTTTATATCTTCTAAGCTTTGTGGCAAAAGTGGTGAATCTCCATGTCCTCCTTGGAAGCGACTAGCTAAATTCCACTCAGTTTTGCCATGACGAACAAAATAAATTTGCATTGCTTAAATCCCCCTAATTGTCTAATCAATAAGAATAGTTTAGCACAAAGAAAAAGGCGTTCGAAAAATCGAACGCTCTTTTTGCATATTTTTTAAACTAATTGTAATTGCTTTTCTTCTTGGTAAGCAGCATCAATATTACCGCCGCCTAAACATTCTTCACCCTTGTATAAAACAAGTGCTTGACCTGGTGTAACTGCACGAGCTGGCTCATCAAAGTAAACATCAGCAGTATTGTCTGCGGCATGATACTTAACAGTCACGCCGATATCACATTGACGATAACGGAACTTTGCAGTACAGTGCATCTCAAAATCATGATCTGGCTTACCAGTAAAGAATGACATATCACTTGCCTTCAAGCGACTAGCATATAGAAGTGGACTATCATAGCCCTGCTCTACAATTAATTCATTCTTCTTAAGATCCTTGCCGACCACGAACCATGGATCAGTTGATTCCTTAGTTGAGCCCAAGCCCAAGCCCTGTCTTTGACCAATGGTGTAGTACATTAAACCAGCATGCTCACCAACTACCTTACCATCAGGAGTGACCATCTTACCTGATTTAGCTGGTAAGAATTCACTTAAAAACTTTCTAAAGTTTCTCTCACCAATAAAGCAGATACCTGTAGAATCTTTTTTCTTCGCGGTAGCTAAACCATTAGCCAAAGCAATCTCTCTAACTTGTGGCTTAGTTAGGTTAGCTAGAGGGAAAATAACCTTACTAATCTGCTCTTGACTCAATTGGCTCAAAAAGTACGTCTGGTCCTTGTTACCATCCTTAGGACGCATCATATGAGTAACACCATTGGCATCCTTAACAGTCTTAGCATAGTGCCCCATTGCAATGTAGTCAGCATCCAAGTCCATCGCAAACTCCAAGAACGACTTGAACTTAATCTGACTATTGCACATTACATCAGGATTAGGGGTTCTTCCCTTCTTGTATTCATCCAAGAAATATTCAAAAACGCGGTGCCAATACTCTTTTTCAAAATTAATTGAATAATATGGAATACCAATCTTATCGGCAACCTTTTTTACATCTTCATAGTCTTCAGTAGCTGTACAGACGCCTGAATCATCGGTATCATCCCAATTCTTCATAAAGACACCAACAACATCGTAGCCTTGTTGTTTAAGTAAAAGTGCTGAAACAGACGAGTCAACGCCACCACTCATACCTACAACTACTCTAGTCTTGCTATTGTCAACCATTATTCAATCAATCCTTTACTTCAAGCAAAATCTTACGCTCCTCAAGATCCTTTAAAATATAATCTAAAAGTTCTACAGTAGGAGCTAATTGCTTATTTTTAAAAATATTAACCTTCTGCAAACCGTTGCGATCAGTAATAACCATAGTTAAATGCGACAAGTCCTTATTAATGGTCATCTTTAACTTAGTAGGCGCGTTATAAGGTGAATCATTGTAAAGGGGATGTTCATAATTAAAATTACCCTTAGCTGTCTTCACAAAGCCAGCATCAATCAAAGCATAAAGCTTCAACTCAGGATTCAAAGTAAACTTACGTTTATCACCATTAATCACAACTGTATTTGCCATAATTTCCCTCACTTATTTATAATAAGATACTTTCTTTTTGAAAGCAACTATTTATTTTTAGATTGAATTCTTTGTACAATTTTTACTAATTCTTGAGCGAATTGCTCAATTTCTTCATCCGTATTATAACGCCCAAATGAAATTCGGATCGACTCATTTATTCTTGGTGAATTTTCTCCAAAACAAGCAATTAAAACATGTGATGGCTCCAAAGAACCAGCAGTACATGCTGAACCGCCTGACACGGCAAATCCATTCAAATCAAGATTTGTTTGTAAAGAAGTAGTAGATACACCATTGAGATGCAGATTAAGCACATGATGTGAGTAACCCGGACCATACCCACCATTAATTTCATAATTAATTTGATGATCGTCTAATTCCTTTAAAATAATGTCTTGATAATGAGCATATTTCTTTTGCAAAGCATCACGACCAATCTCGGATACTTCACGGACAGCTTCGCCAAAGCCGGCAATTCCTGGTACGTTCTCTGTTCCAGCTCGACGTTTGGTTTCCTGCTCACCGCCTAAAATCAAATTTGGAATATCGATATCCGCATTTTCATATAAAAAGCCTAAAAACTTAGGTCCATTAATTTTATGTGCAGAAACAGACAGAAAATCAATGTTCATGTCCTTAACATCAATTTTAATTGTGCCCATTCCCTGAACATTGTCAACATGAAAATATGCATTGGAGTCCTTTACCATTGCCCCGATTTCTTTGAGCGGCATAATGGTACCAACTTCATTGTTAACGGCCATAATCGATACTAAAATAGTGTCTGGCGTTAATTCCTTTTTTAACTGTTCTAAAGAAATATGACCGGTTTGATCTACCTTTAAGTAGACAACATCATAGCCCTCATCTTCTAACCGTTTCATAGGATTTAGCACAGATGGATGTTCAATTGGTGTAGTAATAATCTTTTTACCAATATTTTTACGACTATAAGCAGTTCCAAAAATTGCAGTATTATTACTTTCTGAACCACCTGAAGTAAAAATAATTTCTCCATCTTGAGCATTAATATCTTGGGCAATTTGATGTCGAGCTCGATCAATTGCTTTTCTTGCCTGACGACCTAATTCATAAGTACTAGAAGCATTACCAAAATCATTTTTCATTTCATTAGTAATAATATCTATTACCTTAGGTGACATTGGAGTGGTGGCAGCATTATCTAAATAAATTTCACGCACGTCTAATTCATCTTTTCTACATAATCACTAATTAACTTCGCTGCTTTAGCGCCAACTTTTTTAACAAAGGTTTCGAAATCCTCTTCTGCACTACCATCTCCATTATCAGAAATTGCACGCATGGCAACTAAAGGCTTCTTAAATGCATGAGCAACTTGTGCAAAAGCGGCACCTTCCATTTCACAGGCTAAAGCTGTTGGAAAATTTTGACGAATTTCATCTTTTTGTTTAGATGAAGCGACAAATGAATCACCCGTTACTACCAATCCTTCACGGAAAGAAACACCTGCCTCTTTCAAATATTCTGCAAAGGCAGTTCTTTGTGGTGAATCAAGTACAAATTGGGCTGGTTGTTGAGGGATTTGACCTTCAACGTAATCTCCAGCTGCAGTATTATGTGCATCATAATAAGCAAATGTATTTGGCAGAACTAGATCTTCTTGATGAACATCTGGTGCCAGAGTACCTGCTGAACCAGTCATAAAAATGACATCAATATCAACACAACTCAACAAACTGGCTAAGTTCATTGCAGCTTGTACCTTTCCGATACCACTTAAACCTAAATATACATCATTGCCATTAACAGAAAAATGTTCGAATTCTGTTGATCCGAACATTTCTTTTGTTTCTGCATGGAAATGATCACGATAAAATTCAGCTTCTTCCGCCATTGGGACGATAATCGCAATCTTCAATTTATTTCCTCATTTCCACTATAAATGAAATAGTGCTAATAGCACCAATATAATTAAAACAATCACTATCAGGATAGCACGATTCAATCTTTTTTTCAGTCTTAAAGACTTCTCTTGGCGAATCGTTTCCTTATCACTCGATTGATTATGCTGATAAAATTCTTGTCCATCCCCAGCCAGAGGGCGTCTTCTAGGTTCTTCTTCAGAGCCATCCCGCTTAAAGTCAGGATTTACATCTACTTCTTCTGAATCATTATCAGAAAAGGAAGATTTTAGCTTACTAAGTAGGCTTTTTTTCTGCCTTTTACGATAATCAGAGCGTTTTTCTACCATAACTAATCCTTATTATCGGTCTGAGCATTACGCAACATCATATTCTCCCAAACAGTAATTGCATAAATTGTCTTTGCATCAACAATTTTTCCTTCAGCCAATAAAGTTTTTAATTCATCTAAGCTATACCAACTAGAAGTTAAAAATTCATCTGCATCCAGTGCCCGCTTATCAGTCAATTTAGTTAAGGTATCACAATAGAAAAGATACATCTTTTCATCACAAAAACCAGGAGAAGAATAGAATTCACTGACCTTTTCCCAGTAATCTGCGCGATAGCCACCTTCTTCATTCAGCTCACGCTTCATTGCATCAAGCGGACTTGCATCAGTGGAATCAACCAAACCAGCTGGAATTTCCAAAGTAATCTGCTTAATTGGTTCCCGCCATTGCTTTACTAACAACATCTTTTGTTCATCATTAATTGCAATAACAGCCGATGCAGGCTTATGCTTAATAACTTCTCTAGTTGCAGTTTCACCATTAGGAAGCTTAATTGTACGAACAGCCAGATCCAAAATACGTCCTTGAAAAATCTGCTGTGACGAGATTTCTGTTTCCTTTAAATCCAAAATCCCAGCTCCTTTTTAGGCTAAATAAACATTTACACATTGCAGACCATTTTTACCTTGAGCTAACTGATATTTAACTCTTTGACCTACTTGCAAAGTTTTATAGCCTTCCTCTTTAATTGCTTTATAGAAGACAAAATATGACTTATGATTACGATCATCTTCAATAAAGCCATAGCTACTGCCTTCATCAAATTGTTTTACAGTACCTAACCGCATTAGTTTTCAAATCTTTCTTGAACAGCTTCTGGGTAATCTGCTTCAACGATTTTAGCACAACGACCACAAAGCATTGGCAACTTTGGATCTACGCCAATATCAGTTCTAATCATCCGACAACGAGGACATACTTCGCCTTCAGCATGTTCAACTACTACACTAGCATTATTCAATTGCTCTGCATTATCAGGTGCTTCACCATCAGCAATAGTTAACTTGGATACAATCAAGATTTGTCTGAAATCAGCATTTAAATCTTGAAGCATTGTCTTAGTTTCCTTGTCTGGGTAAATAGTTACTGCTGCTTCAAATGATTTACCAATTAATTTCTTGTTTCTTGCATCTTCAAGAGCCTTCAAGACATCATCACGCAACTTCATGAATTTACCCCAATTTTCAAGCAAATCATCATGGTTAGCATATTCTTCAACTTCTGGCATATTAGCAAGTTGAACGTAATCTTCAGGTTCTTTCAAGAAGCCCCAGATTTCTTCCATAGTGTGTGGCAAAATTGGTGTTAAGATCTTAGCCAATTTAACAGCAGCGTCGTAAATAACAGTTTGCATTGAGCGACGATCATGGCTGTTTTCACCATCAATGTAAAGTACATCCTTAGCAAAATCAAGATAAAATGCAGAAAGATCATTAGAAACAAAGTTGAAGACCTTCTTGAAGACAGTAGTAAAATCAAACTTGTCGTAAGCAGCAAGACAGTCTTTAACTAAGTCATTTAATTTCACTTCCATGTATTGATCAACTGAACGAAGATCAGCATAAGCAACGCGATTTTCTTTTGGATCAAAATCACTAGTGTTGGCCAACATGTAACGGAAGGTATTTCTGATCTTACGGTAACTTTCTGCAGACTGCTGCAAAATTCCCATTGAGACTGCAACATCAGAAGTAGTATCAGCTTGAGCTACCCAAAGACGAATAATTTCAGCACCCATCTTCTTAATTACATCGTTTGGTGAAATTACGTTGCCAAGTGACTTAGACATCTTGTGTCCCTTATCATCAAGCACAAAGCCTTGTGATAATACTTCTTTATAAGGTGCCTTACCAGTTACTGCAACAGACGTAATCAAACTCGAATTGAACCAACCACGGTATTGGTCACTACCTTCAAGATAAAGATCAGCTGGATAGTGTAAACCATCACGTTTTTCCATTACGCCTGACCAAGATGAACCAGAGTCGAACCAAACATCAAGAATATCTTTTTCTTTAGTAAATTCGCCGTTTGGTGAATGTTCTGAAGTAAAGCCTTCTGGCAACAATTCCTTAGCAGGATGAGTGTACCAAGCATTTGAACCTTCTTTAGCAAAAATCTCTGCTACATGTTCAATTGTTTCTGGAGTAACAATTGGTGTGCCATCTTCAGCGTAGAAAATTGGTAGTGGTACACCCCAAGCACGTTGACGAGAAATTACCCAATCGCCACGATCTTTAATCATGTTGTAAAGACGAGTCTTACCCCATGAAGGGATGAAGTTGGCTTGTTCAATTTGATCAAGGATTTGATTTCTAAACTTATCAATTGAAGCAAACCATTGAGTAGTTGCTCTGAAGATTACCGGCTTCTTAGTCCGCCAGTCATGTGGGTATGAGTGAGTAAAGACCTTAAGCTTAAGCAATGCACCTGCATCTCTTAACTTTTGGATCATTAACTTATCCACATCTTGGTAGAACATTCCCTTAAGTTCTGGCACTTCATCAGTATAACAACCATGAGCATCAACAGGACTAAAGATTGGTAAATGATACTTTTGACCAACATTAAAGTCGTCTTCACCAAAGCCAGGTGCAGTATGAACTAAACCAGTACCATCATCTAAAGTTACATGGAATCCTTCAATTACTAAGCTATCTTTATCATAAATTGGATGCTTAGCCTTCATGTATTCCATGTCCTTGCCTTTGAGAGTTTGAACAACTTTATAATCGTCCCAACCAATTTCTTCAGCTACCTTATCAAGTAAGCCACTGGCAACAACATATCTCTTATCCCCAACTTGAACAACTGAGTAATCAAACTTTGGGTTAACACAGATAGCTTCATTAGCTGGAATAGTCCAAGGAGTAGTAGTCCAAATTACAAAGTACGTATCCTTAGGATCAATAATTTCTTTACCATCAGTAACTGGAAATGCTACGAAAATAGAATTAGCTTCAACGTCCTTATATTCAACTTCGGCTTCAGCTAAAGTCGATTCACTTGACCATGACCAGTAAACTGGCTTCTTGCCCTTATAGATATAGCCTTTCTTGTACATTTCTCCAAAGACGCGAATTTCTTGTGCTTCAAAGTCATGTTGCAAGGTAATATATGGATTATCCCAATCTGCCATAACGCCTAGACGCTTAAAATCGGCCATTTGCTTTTGAACTTGTTCTTCAGCATATTGTCGACAAAGCTCGCGATACTTAGCACGATCCATTGTCTTACGGTCAACGCCTTGCTTAGCTAATTGTTGTTCAACAGGCAAGCCATGAGTATCCCAACCTGGTACGTATGGTGCATAATAACCGTTCATATTCTTGTAGCGAACAATGATGTCTTTAGAAATCTTGTTCAACGCATGTCCCATATGAATATTACCATTAGCAAATGGAGGGCCATCATGTAAATCAAAACGAGGCTTACCTTCGTTTAACTTTAATCTTTGTTCATATAACTTGTTATCTTCCCATTCTTTTTGCCATTCAGCTTCACGAACAGGTAGATTACCGCGCATCTTAAATTTAGTTTTACCTAAATTAAGAGTATCTTTGATTCTCATTAACAAAATTCCTTTCTAAAAAAGAAAGCCTCATCCTAAAATTAGGACGAGGCTAACCGTGGTACCACCTAAATTGAACTTATTATAAGTTCCACTTAACTTTGCGTAACGTGCAAATACCGTTTAGATTAATTAGGCAGCTGATCAGCTCTTAGGCTCTTATGCTAGTCTTCCACCATCACTAGCTCGCTGAATTGCCTTCAAGCTTTACTGTCAATCTAATATGCTTATTTTTTATAGTCGTCAGGGAAAACAATTGTTGGGCCTAAAGGATCTGATTTCATTTCAGGCTTAACATTAATTGTTTCATGACTTGGACTGTCCCCGGTCATTGGTTTAGGTGCAGCATTTTCTTCATTATCTGCATCGTCAGAATCATCCGGTTGATCCAACTCCAAATCATCAGGGCCTTGAGAAGAGTTTACGTCATTTTCATCATCATTGTCAACATCTTCATCTTCAACGTCTTCATCATCAGCACTTACTGGCTCCGAACCATCATCTGGATAATAACGCTCTAAGTTGAAGTAATCATCCAATGCATGTTGCCACTTTTCATCATTCAAATTATCGATTTCAGTCTGTAGCATTTCTTGAATATTACTACGAAATTCACTAACTTGCTCTTTTACACGCATATAATCCGTAGAAATAGTATCTTGTTGATGCTTTTGGAAGTTAATATTATCTTCCGCTTGCTTTTTGGCATCCGCAATAATCTGCTTAGCCTCTGCTTCTGCTTTCTCTCTCATTTCATCAGCAGTTTGTTGTGCCGAAATTAATGATTTATTTAAAGAACGCTTTTTTTCGTTATATTCATTAACTTGATCTTGATAATCATCTACTTTTTCTTGTAAATCAGTTAACTTTTTATTTAAAGAAACTACTTCATTCTTCAAGTCAACCACTTGATCAAGTGTATCACCATAATCATCAACAATCTGATCTAAGAAGCTATCTACTTCAAGACGATCATATCCATTACGACCACGCCGTTTAAATTCCTTGTTGTGAATATCCATCGGGGTCAATTGTGTTTCTTTGTCTGCCAAAGTCTGAGCACCACCTTATATTTACCTTTTCTTGTAGTCGAAACATCCTCAATCAAAATCCGACCAAAGTGTCTTAAACTCAAGACATCGTCTTCTTTAATCATTATATTAGAATCTGCTATTTCATGCCAATTTAATTTAACCAGCTGACTATTAATCATCTTTTGAATTTGACCGCGGCTTTGTCTGCTAATACCCGATAATACAGCATCAATTCGCATTGAGGCAACTATTTCCGTTTTTTCAATCGAATCATCCTCAGGAACCAAAACTTCTTTGAAGCTAATCGGTCTCAGCTTTACTTTTGCTCTGCCAATGCGGTCAATTTGCTCTTCAAAAAATTCCGTCATTTCTTTTTTAGTGAAAAACTGCCATTTTCCTTGATTATCAGTAATAATATCGCCAAAAATACTTGTATCAATACCCGAATTCGCCAAGGTACCTAAAATAACACTATGATTTATTTTAGTAAATTTTTGCGGATATTCAATTTCATACGGCTGAATCTGATAATCACTCGGTCGCAGATTAAGCCATTCTTCACTTAAATAAACTCGCTTTTTCTCTGCATTAGGATAGCCACCATACTCTTGAACAAATGCATCATTACCAACAATTGTTCTTAAAATTGCTCGTTTTCCCGGATCCAAAAAATCAGTCAAAATTGGCTCATGCTTAAAAATCAGCTGATTAAAAAGACCAGTAAAATAGTCAATTACTGGTCTTTCCTCTTGATTAAAATGTGGGTAAAACTTACTTGCCTGTCTGCGTTCCATTACACCATCATCCTCAATAAAATATCAAATATCCATCTTAAAACATAGTTTTGAATGAAATATAAGATAAATAAAGCAATAATTGGCGAGACATCAATTCCAGTTGAATAAGCTAATCTCGCAAATGGACCTTTTCGAAACAAATTTAAATATGGATTTACAACCTTGTCTAAAAAGCGACCAACAACAGAATTACTTAGCATTGGTAGCCAACTCATAATTGCATCAATCACGATCAGCAGACTATAAAGCCATAAAATCCACGTAAGTGCCAAGTAGATTAAATTTAATATATTAACCATTAGCTTAAATTGTCTTTCTTATCCACTAAATCACTAATTTTGCCATCAGTAACAAACTTTGGTGGAGTTGCTAAAAAGATTTTATCACCAATACGTTGGATTTCACCATTTAATGCATATACAGTACCCGTGATGAAATCAACAATCCGACGTGCTGAACTGTCTTCCATTCTGCTAAAATTAATCACTACTGCTTTATTATTTAATAAATTTTGTGCAACATCCTTAGCATCGGAATATACCCGTGGTTCATATAAAACAATCTTGCTTTTAGCCGAATTCAAGCCTGATTTAATTGAAACCACATTATCGCGATTAACTGAGTTCAGAGGCAAGTCTTCATTTTCATTTTTAGTCTGTGAGGCATATTCTTCGTCATTTTCTAATTCATCATCATTAGAAATTCCGAAAAATCTTCCTAATTTATCAAAAGCCATTTATACTACCTCCAAAACTAGTTTTCACTACGATGTTTAAAAAATGGAATATCACTGTTATCGTCACTATCGTCCTGAGCGCTAGTTTCAATTTGAGAAATACTATCCTGATCTTCATCACTAAAAGTATCAAAACCCTCATAATCTTTCTTAGGCTCAGTAGGTTGGGTATTTCTTCTTTGATTGTCTTCGCTATCATTTAGTCCCCAAACACTGGTTGGATCAACCATCGTTTGCTTAGGCTGCTCAGGTTCTTGTTTTTCAGCAGCAGGCTGAACTGTTTGTGGTCGATCAACTGGTTGCTTAGGTTCTTCAGCCTTAGGAGCTTCTTCTTTTTCTTTAACTGGTTGAGCCTTAATTTGGTGGCTACGACCTGGTAATTGCTTAGAAGCAGCTTCTTCAACCTTAGAATCAATTCCAGTAGCGATTACAGTTACTACCACCTCATCGCCCAAGTTAGGATTAATTGAAGTACCGAAAATAATGTTTACATCGTCACCAGCAGCCTTAGAAACAATCTCTGAAGCATCTTGAGCCTCAAATAATGTAAGGTCAGGTCCACCAGTAATGTTAAGTAACACTTGCTTAGCACCATCAATAGAAACTTCTAATAATGGTGAAGAAATCGCCAGCTTAGTAGCTTCAACTGTTCTATTTTCACCGCTAGCACGGCCAATTCCCATTAAAGCTGCACCTTGATTTTCCATTACAGTCTTCACATCAGCAAAGTCCAAGTTTACGTAGTCAGTTGAAGTAATCAAATCAGAAATACCTTGAACACCTTGCTTCAAGACATTATCAGCTTCCTTGAAGGCATCCATCATAGGAGTCTTCTTGTCAACCATTTCAAGCAAACGATTGTTAGCTATAATAACCAAAGTATCAACATATTGCTTTAGCTGAGTAATACCTTCTGCAGCGTTTTTAGAGCGCTTAGGGCCTTCAAAACTGAATGGACGTGTAACTACGCCTACAGTTAATGCGCCCGTCTCACGCGCAATTTTTGCCACTACAGGAGCCGCACCAGTACCGGTACCGCCACCCATACCAGCAGTAATAAAGATCATATCTGCACCCTTAAGTGCATCTTCAATCGTTTGTTCACTCTCTTCTGCAGCTTTTTGTCCTACTTCAGGATGTGAACCAGCACCCAACCCACGGGTCAACTTAGGCCCTAGTTGAATCTTGTTTTCAGCTTTGTTGCTGTTCAAAGCCTGAACATCAGTGTTTGCTGCAATAAAAGAAACACCTTGTACGCCATCGTCAATCATTCGGTTAACAGCATTGCCGCCGGCACCACCAACACCAATTACTTTGATGACAGCATTCTTATTGTCGTCTGAATCGAATGTAAAATCCATTAAATTAACCACCTTTAATCAAAGAATTTCTTAAAGAAACTCTTCAAGCTATTAGTTTTTTCTTGCTTAGTATTATTTTCATCGTCTGGCGCAGATTCTGTTCTGGCAGACATTTTGCTTCTATTATAAGCTTCTTTGGCTTCACTTTCACTATTAGAAGTCGTACTTTTAGAAATCTTGGTACTTTTTGGCTGAGAAACGGGGTCTTCCACAGCGGGTTCACCAAAACCATAGATTACGCCATTAACAAGATAGTCAACTTCAGACATCTTATATGAATAGTGGACGATACCATAAGCAGCTGTATAAATCGGATTACGCATACCAATTTGATCTGGTTCATAAATTCGGGCCTTAACATTTAACCCATTAGCAGTCAGACTATCAATTCCTTGTAATAGGCTACTACCACCTGTAATCACAATACCACCTGGTTGCTTCAATGCATTATGCTTAACTAAACCTTTTCCTAAACGAGTCAAAATTTGTTCTAAGCGTGCATTAATAATTTCACTAAGATATACTTCGTCAACCATTTGCTGACTATTTGCACCAACACTATTAATAGCAAATTTATCGTTTTTTGAGGCAAATTGTGGATCCGCAAATCCATAGTCCAACTTAATTTGTTCAGCGTCCTTTTTCGAAATACTTAAAACAGCAGAGATATCATTAGTAATATCGCTTCCGCCTTCTAAATCGATGTTGGCATACTTAATTTGGCCATTTTTAATAACAGTTGCCGTACTTACGCCACCACCAAGATCGATAATTACCGAACCAAAAGTTTTTTCACTTTCATTCAATGCTACACTTGAAATTGCTAAAGGCGTTGGCACAAAGAAATTATTATGATAACCGGCTCTTTCAATAGCCTTCTTGATATTGTGCAAAGGACTAGTAGGTGCAGTTAATAAAATTCCACTAACACCCAAGGAACGTGCAATCATTTTTCTTGGATCATCAACTTCAGTTTTACCATCAATCAAAAAGCGACTCGGCAAAAATGTAATTGCTTCACGATCATCCTTAGCTGCTGAATGAATCGCAGATCTAATCGTTCTTTTTACATCATCATTATTTACTTCTTGCCCTTGTTCACCAACATTAGCAAAACCAGTTGCAGTTTCCAGTTGTAACATCCCTACCGGAATTCCTGTAACTACACTATAAATCTTGGCGTTTGTTTTTTCTGCTACACCTTTTAATGCACGACTAATTGCACTAGCAGTTTGATCAATATCTACTATTTGACCGTGTCGCATTCCTGAATTTGGCGTTGTAACTGCACCGATAACCTTACCAGAATCTGCAACAACGGCTTTTACACTTGTGGTTCCTATATCTAAACCCACTAAAAGATTTGAATTCTCCAAAATTAAGCCCCCATTAATATTTGCCTTGAAAAAATTCTAACATAAATAAACTTGCAAAACAGCTACGATATGCCATAAGCTTTCTTTTCACTAGAAGTTAATGGTCTACTAAATGCACCTATTTCTAAATCAATAAGGCTATGTTTACCAGCTTTAATTCTAATAGTATCATAATATTTTAGTTTGCTATTCAAAGTAGCAGTATTGCCAATCACTACATTACCGTCCTTCATTACTAAAATAATTTGTGAATTTCGTCTGGTATTCCCACTTAATAATTTTACATGATTTTTAAATGAATTAGGTAAACTGTTAAATAACTTTAAATCATTTTTTAATTCATCTGATTTATTATAGCCAACAAAAATAGGTTTATCTTGGTTCACTTTTGTCCAAGGTAGAGCTCTCGTACCTATTTTTCCATTATCCAAAATCTTTCGGTAAGAATCACCATCTTTTAAGTAGCCCACGGTTTTACGTTCATTAATTTGTAAAATCAATTGATTAATATGACCTAAATGAACTTGTGCACTTTGAATTTCTGGATATTTTTGGGATAATCTTTGACTCAAATCTTTTTGTTGAAACAAGTAATCAAAAACTTTATCGCTAGCCTTGATCTTGGATACCTTAACAATTTCTTTAGCAGGTAAATGCTCTGCACCAATTATTTTAACAGTACTGATATTCGCTAAAGGTGAAATATAGTATCCTAAACCAGCTATCGCCAAAACTGAAACCGTCATTATCAGACCTAGCCTACGTCGTAATGATCGTCGTCTTTCTGCCTGTAAATTTGAGAGTGAGGCAGAAATCTTGGTCTGCGATTTTCGACTATTCCTTTGTTGGTTAAATTCATGATTCAAGTACGGAGACAATTCTTTCCTTGGATCAATCTTAGTTACTGGCTTTTTGGCCATCTGCCTCACCTACCTCCTAGCGTGAAATTTCTTCCATCACCTTAATCACTTGATCAGATGCATCAGGTACGCCTAATGCCTTAGAAGCTTTGCTCATTTCAGTAGCATACTTTTCATCGAGCAAAATATGGTCAATTGAAGAGACAAAATTATTTGGATTTAAATCATCTTCTGGAATAACCAATGCTGCACCAGCTTTTTCTAAATCAAGCGCATTCTTCATTTGATGATTATGAGTTACATTAGGGCTTGGAATCAAAATAACGGGTACACCTAATGCAGTAAATTCTGCAATACTTGTTGCACCAGATCTTGAAACAACACAAGTCATTTCTGGCAATACACCTGGCATGTTTTTAATGTATGGCAAAACTTTAATATTATTACCAATATCAACATTCTTAATTTTTTCTTGTACCTTATCAAAATAAAAAGTACCTGTTGCCCAAATAATTTGATATGGCTTTTGCTTTAGCGTCATTAATGACTTAAGCATAATTCTGTTAATTGCTAATGCTCCACGGGACCCACCAAATACTAAAACAGTTGGCATTTTTGGATTTAATCCCCATGTTTTTTCAAGATCAATTTTTTCTTCGTGCAAGCTTAAAACTTGTTGTGACCGTGGATTACCTGTCTTAACTAGTTTCTTCTTTTCTGAGAATTCCTTTGCAGCATCATCAAATGTATAACAAATTTTATCCACATAATGACCCAAAAATTTATTAGCTAATCCAACCACTGAATTAGATTCATGAATCATTGTTGGAATATGCATTTTAGCTGCTTCATAAACCATAGCACCGCTAACGTAACCACCTGTACCTAAAACGACATCTGGTTTAAAGTCCCGTAAAATTTGGCGTGCGCTTTTAGTAGCTTGTAAAAATAGCTTGATAGTCTCAAAGTTTTTTAACGGATGTTTACGGTTAAAGCCTTGAATCTTAATTGTTTTAAAGTTAACACCGGCTGCTGGAACAATTTTTGATTCCAATCCTTTTTGTGTACCTACAAATAAGATTTCATCGTTTTTACTAATACCGCGTTCTTTCAAACGTTCAATAATTGCCATAATTGGGTAAATGTGACCGCCTGTACCGCCACCTGTAAAAATAACTCTCATTTTATTTAGTCTTTAATTCCTCAACAAATCTAACAAAGTAATCGCCACGTTCTTCAAATGTTCTAAATTGATCCCAAGAAGCACATGCTGGTGAGAACAATAGTACATCGCCTGGTTCAACTAATTCCCAAGCACGAGGAACGGCCTCTTGTAGTGTATTAACAATTACAATGTCCTTAATTCCTGCTTTTCTAGCTGCGTCAGCTAACAAATATCTAGTTTCACCATAAAGAACAATTGACTTAACATGTTTTTTAAATAATGGTACCAAATCATCAAAAGTGAAGCCACGGTCTAACCCACCAGCAATCAATACTTCCGGTTGCTTAAATGATGGAATAGCTACAGTTGCTGCTTCAATATTAGTTGACTTAGAATCATTATAAACCTTGCAGCCATCAAGTGTTGTTACATATTGCAAACGATGCTTAGCTCCAGTAAAGGTGCTCAATACTGCGGCGATATCATCATTATCAGCGCCCATAATTTTAGAAATTGCAATAGCGACTAAACTATTTTGCAAATTATGAATACCTGGTAATTTAATATTAGAAATCTTCATAATCTTTTCGTTTTGACTTTCAAGATATTCATCGCCAATGAAATAATCAGCATTATGATCTGTCTCAGAAAAAGTTTGCATTTTAGCTGGTGAAACTTCTTTTTCCTTAGCCAAAATATCTTTTTGATCATAATTAGCAATAAAGTAATCATTACTGTTTTGCGTTCTAGTTACATTCAACTTTGCATTGACATAATTTTCGAAAGTCTTGTGATAATCTAAGTGGACGTTGTTGTAAATATCAACAATCGCTGCAACTTTAGGATCAATATCAGTTACACCCAAAAGCTGGAAACTAGAAATTTCAACTACTAAAATATCATCCTTAGTTGCCTTAGGTACAACTTCAGAAATCGGTACGCCAATATTACCAACTGCATAAGCATGATGACCAGATTTTTGCAAATGATGGTCCAAAATTCTTTGTGTCAGCATTACCGTAGTAGTTTTTCCATTTGAACCAGTCACACAAACATAGGGAGCATCACTACAACTTAAAGCAACTTCTGGTTCAGTAATAATCGGGATATTCAACTCCTCAGCTTTTTGAACCATCGGATTTTCATAGGGAATACCTGGATTTTTAACTAAATAATCAAAATGTTCTTTTTCAAGCAAATCAACTGGATGATGACCGCCAATTACGCGTACGCCGCGACTTTTCAATTCTTGTGCCTTAGCATTTTTCTCCAAATCAGCTTTATCATTTAAAGTTAAATTTGCTCCTAATTGCAAAAGGAGTTCGCTAACAGCAAAACCACTTTTACCCAAGCCTAGAACCAAAATGTTTTTATTATTATAAGTTTTAATATCCTTCATTTTATGATTATCCCCAAATTACTAAATACAAAATACTGCCAATTAATCCAACTAACCAGAAGACAATATCTACTTTCCATTCTGACCAACCCAACATTTCAAAGTGGTGATGGATAGGTGTCATCTTAAAAATACGCTTACCCGTAGTTTGGAAAGAAATTACTTGTAAAATTACACTAGCAGTTTCACAAACAAAAACAATCCCAACTAACAATAATGACCAGGGACGGTTAAGCATAATACTGATTGTTGCTAAACCGCCACCTAAAGCAAGTGAGCCAGCATCACCCATGAAAATTTTAGCCGGCTTATGGTTAAAAATAAAGAAGGCAATTAAACCACCAATTACACTCATACAAAAGGCCAAAATAGCAAAATTCTTTTGTTTGAATGCGATATAGGCATATGTACCATATGCTACAACTGATAAACCTGTTGCTAAACCATCAAGACCATCGGACAAGTTAACAGCATTTGAAAAACCAACCAGCCAAAAAATAATAAATGCCACAAATAAAACTAAGCTATGGACAACCCCAGCAAAAGGAATATATAACCCAAATTGAAAATGATCACTTGTAGCAATCAAGACAATTAAAATTGCAATTATAATCTGTAATGCTAATTTTTGCCATGCACGCAAGCCTAAATTACGTTTGAAGTAAAGCTTAATACCATCATCAAGGAAACCGATAATACCGTAGCCTAAGAGACTGATTACCAAAATCCAAACAACTTTATTCAAGCTGTGCTGCATAGCAGCTACCCAAATAACAGAAATAACTGCTGCAATTACAAAAACGGTCCCACCCATTGTAGGTGTGCCAGACTTTTTTTGATGCCATTTAGGACCTTCATCACGAATTTCTTGTCCTTCGTGATGTGACCGCATAAATTTAATCAACAATGGAATAAAGATCACTGTCAAAACCAGTGAACTAACTAGGGCAATACAACTTGCCAACATCATATTCATTCTGAGTTACTCCTTTAACTTAATGTTTAATTTTCTTCCAGCTTTTAATTCTGTTCCTTTAGCCACGCTTTGACTCGCAACAGTGCCGGTACCTTTTATGCTTAACTTAATATCTGTCAAACTAGCAAATTGGTGTAAATCACTATAAGTCCATCCCGTCATATCAGGACAAATGATTTTTCCTGAAGTATTGACAAAAATCTTAGACCCAGACTCTAACTTTTCGCCACTCTTAACTCCTTGATTGCTAATCCGATCACCGCTACCAATTTTAACCAAATTAAGTCCTAATTGCTTAGTTTGACTTTCAGCTTGTGCAACGGTTTTAGCTTTTAAGTTTGGTACTTTTACAGTAGTTGATACATCATCATTTTTAGCAATCGAAATGATTCTCTGCATCATCGGTTTGAAAATTGAAGCCAAAATCTTTTCAGCTCCGCCTCCAATTAAGTGTGGTTGCTTAATTGTCAAATAAATACAGTAACGTGGTTTACTTGCTGGATAAATACCAACAACAGAGAAAATATAATTACTATCACCCTTTAGATAACCTCCACCTTTAGGGTTAGCAATCTGCGCAGTCCCCGTCTTAACAGCAATATCGGCGTTTCCCATCTTATAAGCAGAACCAGTTCCTGATTGCTTATTAAGTACCTTTCTCATGTTAGCCACAATTACTTTTCTGGTTTTAGCACTATATACTGGAGTACCAACCTTTTTAATCTGATAGCCTTGAATTGTATTGCCATCAGAGTCAGTAATTTTATTAACCAACTGTGGCTTTACCATTTGACCATTATTAGCCAAAGAACTATAAGCTTGCATCATTTGCATTACATTCACAGTAATGCCTTGACCAAAAGCAGTAATTGCTTGGTCAACTGGTGTTTTAAACGAAATCATCCCCGGCTGCTCACCTGGAAGACTGACTCCCGTCTTTTCACCAATTCTGAACTTCTTCAAGTACTTCTTCCAAGTCTTAGCACCCATCTTTTGTTCTAACTTAACAAAACCAGTGTTACTTGAACGTTCAAAAGCTTGAGAAAATGGAATTGTGCCCCAACCTGAAGTCAGCCAGTCATGGATAGTCGAACCAGCAATATTAACAGAACCAGACCGGTAATACTCATTAGGGTTGTAATTGCCACTGTTGACTACTGCAGCGAATGACAAAATCTTGAAAACTGATCCTGGTTCATAAGTATCTTGCACCAAGATATCCCGATACGACTTAGTTAATCCCTTCATAGTTTGAGGATTAAAAGTAGGGCGTTGAGAAGCTGCCAAAATTTTCCCAGTCTTCATGTCTTCAACTGTAGCAGTAATTGATGTTGGTCGGTAAGTTTTCTGTACTTCACTTAAGCGAGTCTCAAGCAAACTCTGCAACTGAGAATCTAGTGTTAAATACAAGTTGTTTCCATTTTTAGCAGGCTTATAAACCTGATTACTATTTGGAAGCTGATATTCAGATGCATCTACCGAAGAAATCCGGTAACCATCTGTCCCAGTCAAAGTCTTATTGAAATAGGCTTCAATTCCCATAGTTCCGACTAAGTTTTGTGCATTAGTCTTTTTATTCCAAATTGGTTGAGCCAATCCAATAGTATGTGATGCAAAAACACCATTGGGATACAATCTAGATGGTGTTTCCAAGAACTTAATTCCTGGTAATTTCATTGCTTCAATCTTTTTCCTTTGTCGCAATGTCAGTCCACTACCACCTGTCCCAAATTGTACCTGAAAGACCTTCTTTTTTGGGGTTAAATATTGGTAAATTTTTTCCGCAGACAATGGTAAAACCTGTGCCAGCTTTTCAGCTGTCTTGGTTTTATTCACTACATACTCAGGTTTATTCTTATAGTTGATCGAAGTCTTATCTAAAATCGCATAAACCGTATACAAATGCGAATCTTCCGCAATTGTTAATCCATTTCGATCATAGATAGTCCCTCGCGTGGCCTTAATTACCTGATTGCGCTTATAAAGCTGCTTGGTACGCTGTGATAAATTTTGACCATTAACTGTCTTGGATATTCCGATATATAAAAATCTAGCCGTAAATACAAGAAAAACCAAAGCCACGGCCATTTGGAGAAATCTCCCCACCGTAAAGCGGTAGCCGTGGGCTTTGGATTTTTGTAATTTTAAATTACTGTTTTTTTTCATTAACGAATCGTCCTAATATTTTTGTTAATTAGAGTTAATCCTTTTTCACGTGCAATTTTATTTAAACGTGAAGTAGAGGTCAACTCCCCAATCTCTTGACGTAAATCGGTAATCTTATTCTGTTCCTTAGCAACTGTTTGTTGAGTTCTAGTCAAATCATGTTGAGCCGAAGTTGCAGAAATACTAGAAGAAACTAGAAAGATCATCATGCCCAACGTAATGACGCTTCCAATAATCATCAAAGCTTTTTCTATGCCACTATAAGGAACTTTACGCGGATCAAGGATAATTCGTTGTCGTCTTTGCGAACCATTTCTACTACTTGGTTCATATTCAATTTTTCTTGCTGAGCTATCAGCCATAACATTTTCCTCTTTATAACTTCTCTGCAACCCGTAGTTTTGCACTGTGTGAGCGGTTGTTGTTCTCTAACTCAGAAGTAGAGGCTACAATTGGTTTGTGATTTACCAAACGTAGCGTTGGCTTCATACCGTCCGGTATAAATGGCATTCCTCTTGGCACCTCAACTTCTGAATACCTCTTAAAAATCCTTTTAACGATCTTGTCTTCATGAGACTGAAACGTAATTACACTGATTCGACCACCTGGACGCAATATCTTAATTGCTTCCTCTAGCGAAGCTTGTAAAACATCAAGTTCGTGATTAACAGCGACCCGCAAAGCTTGAAAACTCTTCTTTGCCGGGTGCCCTCCAGTCCTTCGTGCATACGCAGGAATCGCATCTTTAATCACATCAACTAATTCAAAAGTTGTTGCAATTGGCTTTTCCCGTCGTCTTTCTACGATTCTGTGAGCAATTTGACGAGAAAACTTTTCATCGCCATATTGATACAAAATATCTGCCAGTTCTTTTTGACTTAAAGTATTAACTAACTGATAAGCATCTAAGTCCTGACTTTGATCCATCCTCATATCTAATCGCGCATCATAACGATATGAAAAACCGCGATCTGCTTGATCAAATTGAGGGGAAGATACACCTAGGTCATAGTAAATGCCATCTATTCCATCTGAGTAACCCAGTTTTACCAGGTCCTTTTCCAGATTACTAAAGTTGTCATGTACCAATTCTAACCTTGGCTCACTATCCGGTTGTAATAAATTCGCAAAGTTCAACTTCGCCGATTTTATCGCATATTCATCTTGGTCAAAACCTACAAGCGTACCGGTGTCAATTTTGCTGAGCAAATATCTAGCGTGTCCACCACCGCCAAAAGTTGCATCTACATAAAGACCACCGTTTTTTGGTTTCAAATTGTCGATAGTTTCGTGTAAGAGTACACTGGTGTGTTTGAATTTCATATTTTTTATAGTTCAATGTCGTCCAAATTTTCAGCAATATCATCATAGTCTTCGTTAGCTTCTTCTTCAAAACTAGTCCAACGTTCTTTTGACCAAATTTCAATTCGATCAGAGACACCAATGATGACACATTCTTTAATGAGTTTGGCATGCATTTTCAACGTTGTTGTCAGATTAACGCGACCTTGCTTATCAAACTCACATTCCATCGCACCAGAGTAGAATAAACGCATAAATTTACGTGTATTCCTCTTAGTCAACGGAAGTTTTGCTAATTTAGCTTCAATCTTCGACCACTCCTTCATCGAGTAGCCAAAAATGCAGCCTTCCATTCCTCGCGTGAATATCATCTTGTCGCCAATCTGATCGCGAAGTTTCGCTGGTATAATCAGGCGACCCTTGCTATCAAGATTGTGGTGATATTCACCCATGAACATGGTCTAGCCCCCTTCCACTAAATAATTTACCACAATTCCCCACTCTCTACCACATTCATAAGAAAAAAATACAGATTTTTAAATTTCTTTTTTATTGTGATTTTTCAAAATAAAAAAAGTCACAAAATGTTGAAATTTTGCGACTTAAGCATATACAAATAATTTTATTTTATAACACTAGCATCAATAAAAGTCCGATATACCAGAAAACAGTACAAGCAGTCAAATAATCCCATAATTTTCTAACTGTTTTTCCTAAAGAAATATTTTTATTTCTAATCGCATCGTTCAGCGACACAACAATCACTAATACAAAATAACATAAAAAACCATAAGGTAAAAAAGAAGGTTTATTCATATGTAAAGTAATTAATCCACAAGCTGAAAGAAAGAAAAATGGCATAACATCGTACCCTCTAAACTGTGCTTTAGGGAAAATTTTATTGATAAAAAAAGCAACTACTAAGCCAATAATTGGAATTAGGAAAATATAAAGCATAAGCATTCCTCCATTCTTTTTATTCTAAACTATAATTGATTTGAAAAAAACCGTTAATAAGCATAAAATATTGTTCAAATAGGAGGGCTGTTTATGGCACGAAAAAAGAAAAAGAAATCAGGTTTTCAAAAATTAACTATTGCAATGGCTTGGATCATGGCAATTATTACTTTAGCAGCTGTTATTGCTCAAGCTGCTATCTCACTTCAAAGTTTTTAAGGATTAAAAAGACGCGAAAGAAAAAATCTTCCGCGTCTTTTTTAAACTCGATAAGCGTTTAAATCAATTAAGAATGGATAATCCTGAGCTAAATTGCCCCAAATCCAATACAAGAGAAAAAAGAAGACAACTGCCCAACCTAAACTGACTAAAATGCTCATTAATAATACGTGTGCTGATGCAGCACTAATACCCACCATATTAAAAATGAGCCAACTATACGCAACAAAAACTGCAGTTCCTAATAAAACGACAATTAATCTAGCCCATAACATTTCCGGTAAAAAACGAGCTGTTTTTTGACAGATCCAGCAAGTTGCAGGTAGGAAAACTGTATAAACACCGATAATGCCATAAAAATAGATATCAGCAACAATTCCTGCACCTAATGCTAACCAAATTTCATTATCATTAGTATCATCAAACAGACCAATCAACATTACACTGATTGGCAAAATGACGCTTGACGCTGCAAAGTTGTCATAAGTCATAAACTGATGTAAGTAAAGTGCACATACACCGTCTACTACCAATGCAATAAATAAGCCAATTGCCAAAACCCATTTTCGAAACGTAGACATTAATTAGCCACCTGTCTTTCAATTACAGTTACAACAGATGGATCACTAATATCACCTGCTGGTTTAATTCTAATCTGATCAGATAGACCAAATGAATCACGAGTTGTCGTAGTAACTGTCCCAATTAACAAGCCTTTTGGTGAGTTACCGCCCATACCACTAGTATAAACTCTCGTGCCGGCCTTCAGTTTGCGACCATCAACCACCTGTGTAAAGGCAAGATAATTATTGGAAGTAACTGTAATAATACCATGTACTGTTTTTCCATTCGCAGCATCCGCTTGAACAGAGAAGCGATTAGCCGACTCATCAGTAGTAGTAAGTAATTCCACCTTGGAAGAAGCAGCATTTGCTTCTACAATTCGACCAATAACACCGCCATCGCACATGACAGCCATATTCTTTTTAATTCCAGCTGAACTTCCTTTATTAATCACTAATAAATCTGACCATGTATCAGGCGACCGAGAAATAACAGAGGCGTTGACCATGGTATAGCCACTTAACGTATCTTTTAATTTCAATGCAGACTTCAATTGCCTATTTTCTTTTTCAAGAGCTGAATTACGAGCCTTCGTCTGGCCTAAATTAGTAACTTCTCGCTTTAGATGATTGTTTTCTTCTTGCGTATTTAAAATATCATGAACACTATTTAATCCGCCTGACACGAGCCCTACTGGTACATCAACAATTCTAGTACCTAAAGCAACGACATCGTTACCCAAGCTTTGAATCAGTAAAGGTGTATTGCGCCTATTGCGCAAGCTAACACTCCCACCCAAAACGGCTAAAATAACAACTATTATAATAAATGCTGATAATAACTTTTTATTTTGCAGAAATTTTTTCATTAAGAATTGATCCTATAGAAAAACCGGCAACAGCCGGCTTTTTTATTATTTGCGACTTCTACGCATTACTTCAATATTCTTGAGTGATTCACCAGTACCAATTGCTACACAATCAAGTGGATCTTGAGCAATAAACACAGGAACCTTAGTTGCTTCAGAAATAACTTCTGGCAAATTCTTCAAAAGTGCACCACCACCAGTTAAAACAATACCATGATCAATAACATCGGCAGCAATTTCTGGTGAAGTTTGTTCCAAAGTCTCCTTAATAGCTACGATAATGTCTTGAACTACATCTTGAATAGCCTTGGCAACATCAACTGCTTCAATATCAACAGATTTTGGTAAACCAGTTACTAAATCACGACCACGAATATTCATTGATTCAATTTCTTTAGCCTTTTCAACTGAAGCTGAACCAATTTGAATTTTAATGTCTTCTGCAGTTCTTTCACCGATTAATAAGTTAAAGTTTGAGTGAACATAGTTAATAATCGCATTATTAAACTTATCACCGGCTTGACGAATTGAAGTTGATGAAACGATTCCACCTAATGAAATTGTAGCAACATCAGTAGTACCACCACCGATATCAACAACCATTGAACCAGTAGGGTCCATAACTGGCAAGCCAGCACCAATTGCAGCTGCGAACGGTTCTTCAATTACAAATGCTTCACGCGCACCTGCAACTCTAGCTGCATCAATTACAGCACGTTTTTCAACTTCAGTAACACCTGAAGGAACACATACCATTACTGATGGCTTAGAATTACCAACAGTTTTTTCCATAAAGTACTTAAGCATTGCTGCTGTAGTATCATAATCAGCAATCACACCATCCTTCATTGGACGGATAGCTACAATGCTGCCTGGTGTTCTACCAATCATTTCTTTTGCTTCTGAACCAACGGCGATTACTTCGCCTGTTTGTGTATTCTTTGCTACTACTGAAGGTTCTCTAAGAACAATGCCTTTACCTTCCATATAAACAAGTGTATTGGCTGTACCTAAATCGATACCAATATTCTTTGTACCTAATCCAAACACAAAAATCTCTCCTTAACTGTTGCGGTCTCTAAATCTTGAATAATTATAGCATACTATAACTTTAAAGGCGCCTTTCACACAAATTTTAAAGAACTTTAAAACAATTTTTCTCACGCAAACTTAAATATTGACCTTCTCCCACGATAAAATGGTCTAAGAAATCAATTTTCATCATTTTTGCAGCTTGACGTAAACTTTCAGTTAATTCCAAGTCACTTGCAGATGGCGTTAATTTACCACTAGGATGATTATGAGCAATAAAAATTCCAGAGCAGCCATAAATAACTGCCCACCGAAAAATTTCCCGCGGATGAGCAATTGATCTATTCAAAGTCCCTTGAAATAGTTTCTTCTCAGCAATAATGTGGTTGCTATTGTCAATATACAATGCCCACAATTCTTCCTGCTTGTGCCCTATCAGCTTATCAGCTAAATACGTACCTACTTCAATGCTAGATGTCAAAATTGTCTTTCTCTTAGGTGAAGCGCAGCGCAAACGATCTAGTACTGCCTCAGCCGTAATAGCAAGTTCATCCGAGCATTCTGAACTGGTAATAAACTTTAATAGATCATTAAACGAATTTAACCCTGCGTTTTTCAGAAAAACATTTAAGTCCTGCAACGTATGAATTCCTTTATTTTCTAGTTGTTCAAATAATTGTGTCAATAGCTCTAAATCTGTTTTGACAAAGTAATGATTTGGTTTTCTTTTTAACATAAAATCCCCCTCATTACTTATTACGCAAAAAAGAGCTAAATTTTTTTCAGAAATTCAAAAAAGTTTTGACAAATCATCGTTGCATTCTGCTTATCTTTAACAGATGGTGCTTTCAAATCTGGTACCATCACACATTTTAACCCTGCATTAGCAGCTGCTTGAACACCGGTTGATGAATCTTCAAAAACTAAAATATTTTCTTTAGGTAAATTCATTTTCTTAGCTGCTTCTAGATAAATATCTGGTGCCGGCTTAGCCTTAATGTGACCTCTTTGTACATCAAGATAACTAAGATGAAAATCAAAATAATTTCTGATTCCAGTCGCCCACATAGCATGCTGAACTACATTTTCATAATTACTTGAAGCAATCGCCATCTTCAAACCACGCTTTTCAAATTCGTCTAATGCTTCTTGAACACCAGGTTGCAGCTTTAACTTTCCCTCATCAGTCCATTGCCACACCAAGTCATCAGTTCGCTTAATAAAACGATCACGGTCTGCTTCAGTTTTAAAATATTTATGATAAAAATCCTGCATCTCTTTAACTGTAGCACCAGTTAACTTGAGATAAGCATCCCGCGGCGTACCCAAATTCTCTTCTTCTGCCGCCTGAATATTAGCATCCCAATACAGCTTCTCTGAATTAACTAGCAAACCGTCCATATCAAAGATAATGCCTTGAATATCATCATCTAGCCCTTGTACGCGCATCACGTTTTCCTTTCCAATTTAAAATAGCACTAACCAAATAAAAGGATCCACTAACAATTAAAATATCATTAGCTCCCAAGTGATCTCGCAGCTGAGTAAAAGCAGCTCGATAATCTTTTTCATAATTATATCTTTTTTGTACATCAATTGGAAAATCATCTTTTTTAGCTACTCGCGGATAAGATAAAGTTGTCAGTAAAACTTCATCTTTATCATCAAACAAGCTAAACACCTGCTCAAGATCCTTATCTTTCATCATAGTCACTAAAGCATAAAGCTTGCCATGCTTTTGCTGGGTCATACGATGAACGACTGCCAGCAAATTACTCATTGCCTGAATATTATGTGCTCCATCTAAAATGATTAGCGGATTTTCTCGTAAAATTTGATAGCGCCCTGGAATAATCGTTTGATTAATCGCTGTTTCAACTTCTTCATTTGATAAAGGCAGTTTCAACAAAAAGAACGCCTGGCAGGCAACGGCAATATCATAGGCTTCAACTTGTGGTCGTAAAGCAAAAACTAGCTTTCTTTTGTGATCTTGATAAACAATTTGATTATCAAGTAAAACACTAAAGTCTCGTCCTAATTGATAAACTATCGCATGTTCTTCTTCGGCTTTACTTTTCAAAATTGGCCAAACAACTTCTGGCACGTTACCTAAAACTACTGGTCTTTTTGCCTTAATAATGCCGCTTTTCTCACGTGCAATATCCTGAATTGTAGGTCCAATAATTTTTTCATGATCGAGACCAATTGTAGTAATAACACTTACTTCTGGCATAATTACATTAGTCTTGTCATGTTCTCCACCAATTCCTACCTCGATAACAGCATAATCACACTTTTTTTGAGCAAAATAGACGAAAGCCAGTGCGACTTCATATTCAAAGGTTACTAACGAAAAAGTTGAGTCCTGCTGCTGCAATTTCTCATAAGTACCCTGCACAATATTAGCTGTTTTAACTAAATCCTGATCACTAATATTTTGATTATTTAACTGTATTCTCTCATTAAATTCATAGACATACGGTGAGACAAAAAGGCCAGTCTTTTGACCAGCCTTTTTTAGTAGGTTTGATAAATAGTATGAAGTTGAACCTTTACCATTAGTGCCCGTAATGTGAATCGTTTTAACTAGATCTTGAGGATTGCCTAATTCCAACAATAACCGCTTAATAAAAGACAAATTATTTTTAGGATGTAAATGAGGCAAAGCATATAAGTAATCGATTACTTCTTGAGCTTTAGTAAATTTCAATTATTTACTCTCTTTCAAATCTTGAATTCTTTCACGAACACCGGCTAATTGACTTTCGTAGTCAGCCTTCTTTTCCTTTTCCTTGTTGACAACAGCTTCTGGAGCGTGATCAACAAAGCCTTTGTTAGCCAGCTTCTTTTCACAACGAGCAACTTCGTCTTCAAGACGCTTTTCTTCTTTTTCCATCTTTTCTAGCTCATCGTCAACATTAACAAGTTCAGTTAATGGAACAAAAATTTGTGCGCCTGGAATTACAGCGGTCTTAGCTAATTTTGGTGCTTCAACTTCACTAGCTACAGTCAATTCCTTTGGATGCAAGAAGTTTTCAACATAATCAGCATTTTCGTCCAAAACGCGCTTGTTAGCTTCATCGTCTAATTGAATCATGATGTCGATTTGACTTGACATTGGTGCATTAACTTCCATGCGGATGTTACGTACTGCTTTAATAGTTTCAATTAAGAAGGCCATGTCTTGATCTGCTTGCTTGTTTTCAAATTCCTTGTGAGTAGTTGGATATTCAGCAACCATAACTGACTTACCTTCATGTGGCATTGAAAGCCATAATTTTTCAGTTACAAATGGCATAATTGGGTGAAGCAAACGCAAGATTTGGTCAAGAATCCAAATTAAGTTTTCTTGCTTTCTTGCCTTTAATTCTTCATCGTCACCATTCAAAGCAACCTTAGAAATTTCAATATACCAGTCACAGAAGTCATTCCAAATAAAGTTGTAAGCTTCACGACCAGCTTCACCGAATTGATATTCATCAAACAAGCGAGTTACTTCACTAACAGTATGATTCAAGCGATCGAAAATCCAACGATCTGATAAGTCAAACTTAGAAGCATCTGGCATATGAGCTGGTTTAGCATCTGCTGGCAAGTTCATGATTACAAAACGACTTGCATTCCAAATCTTGTTAATGAAGTTCCAAGCAGCAGATAATTTCTTAGGATCATAACGAGTATCTTGACCAGGAGCAGTACCATTAAGCAAGAACCAACGAAGGGCGTCGGCACCGTATTTATCAACTACATCCATTGGGTCAACACCGTTACCAAGTGATTTACTCATCTTGCGACCTTGTTCATCACGCATTAAACCGTGTAAAACAACATCATTAAATGGACGCTTGCCGGTGAAATGTAAACTTTGGAACATCATTCTTGATACCCAGAAGAAGATAATATCGTAACCAGTTACCAAGGCATTAGTTGGGAAGTAGCGCTTAAAGTCTTCTGCATTAGTATCAGGCCAACCTAAAGTTGAAAATGGCCATAATGCACTTGAGAACCAAGTATCAAGTACGTCTGGATCTTGTTCCCAGTTTTCAATGTCCTTAGGTGCTTCTTCACCTACATAAGTTTCACCAGTTTTCTTATTGTACCAAGCTGGAATTCGGTGCCCCCACCACAATTGACGTGAAATACACCAATCATGAACATCTTCCATCCAGTGATCAAGAGTTTGTTCAAATCGTTCTGGAACAAAGTTTACTTTGCCGTCAGTCTTTTGATTTTCCAAAACCTTGTCAGCAAGTGGCTTCATCTTAACGAACCATTGCTTAGAAAGGCGTGGTTCAACTTGAACACCTGAACGTTCTGAGTGACCTACTGAGTGAACGATTGGTTCAATCTTAATCAAGTAGCCTTCTTCTTTAAGATCTTTAACTAAGGCTTCACGACAGTCGAAACGATCCATACCAGCATACTTGCCACATTCTTCGTTCATCGTACCGTCATCGTTCATCACGTTGATTCTCTTCAAATTATGACGATTACCTACTTGGAAGTCATTAGGGTCGTGAGCTGGAGTAATTTTAACTAAACCAGTACCAAATTCTGGGTCAACATGTTGATCCTCAATAATTGGAATATGGCGGCCAACTAATGGCAAGATCAATTCTTTGCCAACAATATCCTTGTAGCGCTTATCACCAGGTGCTACCGCAACGGCAGTATCACCAAACATGGTTTCAGGACGAGTAGTAGCAATTTCTACATAACCTGAACCATCTGCAAATGGATACTTAATATGGTAAAAGGCACCCTTATCATCTTTGTGAATAACTTCGATATCACTTAAAGCGGTTTGAAGTGCTGGATCCCAGTTGATGATGTATTCACCACGATAAATTAAGCCTTCATTGTAAAGCTGAACAAAAACCTTTTTAACAGCTTTAGAAAGACCCTTGTCTAAAGTAAATCTCTCTCTTGAATAATCAAGTGAAAGACCCATCTTAGCCCATTGACCTTTGATGATTGATGCGTATTCATCTTTCCAATCCCAAACCTGTTTAACAAAAGCTTCACGTCCCATTTGGTGACGGTCTTTGCCTTGTTTACGCAATTTTGCTTCGACCTTAGCTTGGGTAGCAATACCAGCATGGTCCATCCCAGGAAGGTAAAGAGTATCATAGCCTTGCATCCGCTTAAAACGAATTAAAGTATCTTGAATTGCAGTATCCCAAGCGTGACCCAAGTGCAACTTACCAGTTACATTTGGTGGTGGAATAACAATTGAATATGGGTGAGCTTTTTTGTTACCTGATGGCTTAAATAAATCTTCATCAAGCCAGGTTTGATATCTACCTTTTTCAACCTCGTTTGGGTTGTATTTAGGTGCTAAATCTGTCATAAAATTCCTCCAATAAAAAAGTCCTAGACATATTGTCTAGGACGATCAGTTAAACCGCGGTACCACCTACGTTAAGCATGTATCAAACATGCTTCTCTTGAAGACGATAACGGCGTATACCGGATTAACCTACTTTTTATTTTCAATTAATCAGCTAATCAAGCTACTAGTCAACCTTCGGCCTCTCAGCTGTCTGGCTTTTCTCTGTTAATAAAGTCGACCCCTCTTGATTCTTGCTTTGGTTATGATTATAGCATGAACTTCACTCAGAAAAAAGGGTTAGGAATTAGTCGTAATTAAGTTAGCCATATGTCTTTATTCTTTTAATAAATCAGCAATACATTTTTCCGATGAATGATATTGCTTATATTGTTTTAACACGTTGATTAAATCATCATAGTGACTATTCCAAAAATAATAATTTTCATCATAAGATTTCACACTCTTAAGATCGTGATAATACTGCTTAACAAAATCACTAGGCTTCACTTTACTTTTATAGTTATTTGTATATCGCTGATAGTCTTGATGATAAAGAATGTCTAGAATTTCAATCTCAGGTCTAGTACGAAGTTCTACTACTTCGGATACTTTCTTTTTATACACTTCTGGAAGATTAAACTTTTCGGTTTTGGAATCAAGTATCCTATAAATTTTAACCTTTCTACTTCTAAACCCTTTATTCAAAAATTCTTTAGCAAACTTTTTAGCATTTCGTGCTCTAATTACTTCACCTTCAAGAAGATCATCCTCGTTGAATTTTAGTGCATCGTGTTCCAATAGAACTTCCATAATTGCTCGTTCAGTATGACCTTCTACAATAATAGCGATTAGATCTGTAGAGTTACTCATCCATTTTAACCGCCTTTTCTGTAGCCTTCTTTAAAGCCATGTAGGCATCATAATCTGGAGCTGTCCCACCTAAATAATCTGATTCAAAAACATCGGCTTTATTTAGATCGCTTCTTACATCAGCAGTTGAATATCTTTGAAGCTGAATCTTGCCTTCTCTCTTAGTAATATATTCTTCATCAGTTCTTTCAATTTTATCCAAAATTTCAGTATAGTGCGTACTAAATACCAAAGTAGCTCTATTTATGTTGATTTTAGGATTAGTAAAATACTCAATAAAAGAATCTACAATAGCGTGATTAAAGTGATTCTCCAACTCATCAATAAAGATGATGCCACCAACGGAAAGTGCATTAATTACCTCGCCATAAAGAGTTATCCCTTTAGCTGTACCAGAAGACAAGTATTTTGCAATCGTTGTAAAATCATTTTCTGCAATCTCTGTATCTTTCCCTTTAAACTTCAGCTTAAACAATTGTTTAGTAGCACCAGAGCCCTCAGGCTTGTTTTCAATTTTAAGATATTCAATTGTTGGATCTAAAAAGTTTAAAATTTCTCCAGGCACATTGCCAGAACCATACATCAATGCATTAAAGTCAGTAAAGAACAAAGTATCAAATGGTATTTGAGGATAATACTTATTTTTCGAAATAATCGCTCTAAAAATCGAATCATCAGACGACAAAATTGAAGAAGCTAGGTCGCCTAATTCTTTTCTGTCTAATTCTGGTTTTATATTTTTGAAATCAAATAATTTTTTCTTTGAAAGATTAACAGTTACCTTTTTTCGATATACCGTTTCAGACTCAATATGCCAGCTTTTACTTAAAGTTTTCTTTAACTTGAAAACTAAACTATCCTTATAAACTACATGATCAGTTCCATAAAAATAAGTTGTAACACTAATAGGCTCATTTCCTATTAGCACATCCGTTAGCTTAGTTTGATCAATTGACTTTCCCATCACAACTGTTTGAAGAATTCCTATCAAGAGTTTCATGATCGTAGTCTTTCCAGTAGCATTAGTCCCTACTAGAGTGATTAAATTATTCACCCATAAACTGCCGAGCAAATGAGTTAATCGATCAGAGGTATTAGAAGTAACCCTTGCATCACTGACCAGTGAAAATTCAAGATCATCCTCAAATAGCGGATGATTTTGAATTTCTAATTTTAAAAAGTATAATTTATTTTTATTCATAATTATTCACCTAAAATTGTTTTATTCAGGCTAAATTTTATCATATTTTTGCATTTTATACATAAAATCTGTTTAAAATATAAATAATCCTCATCAAGTAGTTACTACTTCATGAGGATTATCTAAAATATTCTATTTTCTAACCATCTTAACTGCTTGAATCAAAACAGTAGGAATCAATGCTAAACCAGCAATCCATAATACTTCTTGACCGGTCAATGGTGTTACAGCAAATAAGCTGTGCAATCCTGGTACAAATAAGATTAAGGAAAGCAAAGCGGTGCCTAAAGCAAAGGCGGCTAAGCTGTACCAGTTATTCTTAAAACCAATCTTAAAGATGCTGTGTTGTGAACGACAATTGAAACCATGCAACAATCTAGCAAAAGTCAAAGTTGAAAAGGCCATAGTAGTAGCCACAGCAGGATTATCCTTTAAGCCAATCAAGAATGCTGCAATAACACTTACTGAAATGATCAAACCTTGAATAGTAATTTGACTCACAAAAGGTTTATTCAAAATTCCTGCCTTAGGATCACGTGGCTTACGTTTCAAAATGTCTGGATCACCTGGCTCCATCCCAATTGCAAGAGCTGGAAGTGAATCAGTTACTAAGTTAATGAAAAGCAATTGAACCGCTACAAATGGCACTGGTAAGCCAGCAAGTGAAGCAAATAAAACAGTGATAATCGCAGAAAGGTTACCTGATAACAAGTAGCCAATAGCGTTTTTAATATTTTCATAAACTGTTCTACCGTTAGCAACAGCTTTGATAATTGTGGCAAAATTATCATCGGCCAAAATCATGCTGGCAGCATCTTTAGATACTTCAGTACCAGTAATCCCCATCGCGACACCAACATCGGCCTTCTTCAAGGCTGGGGCATCGTTAACACCGTCACCAGTCATTGATACGATACGATCTTTTCTCTGCCATGCATTAACAATTCTGATCTTGTTTTCAGGCGATACACGAGCATAAACCGAAATCTTCTCAATGTTTTGATCAAGTTCTTCATCGCTCAAAGCATCTAATTCAAGGCCAGTTAAAGCCATGTCACCTTCATTGAAAATACCAATTTTCTTGGCAATTGCAACGGCAGTCACCTTATGGTCACCAGTAATCATCACAGTCCTAATCCCGGCTTCCTTAGCACGAGCAACTGCAGCTACACTTTCTTCACGTGGTGGATCCATTTCTGAAACAAGGCCAATAAAAGTTAAGCCATCTTCTGCTTCAGTAGAAAGCTCTTCATCACTTTCTTTATAAGCAAAAGCCAAAACACGCAAACCATTTTCTGAAAAGTAATTGTTTTGTGCCAAAATTTCTTTACAATCTTCTTCAGTCATTGGACGAATTTCATCGCCGAAACGAATATTGACACAGCGTTTCAAGAGCACATCAATTGCACCTTTAACAAAAATAATTGGTACAGTATGAATCAAATGCTTAGTACTCATCAGCTTACGATCTGAGTCAAATGGTACTTCTTCCAGACGCTTAGAATGTTCGCGTAATTCTTGTTCTGATAAGCCTAAAACACCATTACCTAAGTCAATCCCGGGCACTTGACGATACATTTCCAGCAAGGCTGACTCAGTCGGATCACCAATTGCCTTATCTTCGGCCAAACTTGCATCGTTGTTAAGCACTACATCATAAAGCAAGTAGCGGTGAAGTTGATTACTCAAATCCAGCTCATTTGGCTTTAAAACTTTACCACCAATATAGATGTCCTCAACAGTCATCTTATTTTGAGTTAACGTACCAGTCTTATCTGAACAAATTACTGATACAGACCCTAAAGATTCTACGGCTGCCAAGTTTTTAATAATAGCATTTTCTTTAGCCATTTTTTGCGTACCCATTGCTTGCACAATAGTTACGATAGAACTCAAAGCTTCAGGAATTGCAGCAACAGCTAAAGCTACTGCAAATAGCAGTGAATCAAGCAGCGGTTGACCACGCCACATTTGAATACCAAAGATCACAGCACACAAGATTAAAATAGCAGTAGCCAATCGTGATGAAAACTGGTCAAGTGATACTTGCAGCGGAGTGCGACGTTCCTTAGTTTCATTCATCAAGGAAGCAATCTTACCAATTTCAGTCTGCATCCCCGTTGCCGTTACCACAACCGTAGCACGCCCATAAGTTACTAAGGAACTGGAGTAAACCATGTTAACCCGATCAGCTAGCGGCACTTCTTTTTCAAAATCAGTGTCCAACTTGTCAACATTAGTCGATTCACCAGTTAATGAACTTTCGTTGACTTGCAGAGAATAATTTTCTAAAATTCGACCATCTGCAGTAACTAAGTCACCTGCTTCTAACAAAAGAATGTCGCCAGGTACCAAGTCCTTAGCCTCAATCTCCATTTTTTGGCCATTACGCAAAACTTTAGCCGTTGGCGCAGATAATGACTTTAGCGATTCTAGCGACTTTTCCGCCTTAACATGTTGTACCGTACCCAAAATCGCATTCAGAATCAATACAACAATAATTACCAACGTACTTTCCAGACTGCCCGTAAAAGCAGAAATTATTGCCGCGATAATTAGGATGATCACCATTAAGTCTTTAAATTGTTCTAAAAAGACCTGAAAAGTACTTTTCTTCTTTCCTTCAACTAAAGCATTTGGACCAACTTGAGCTAATTTCTCTTGAGCCTCTTTAGCGCTCAGCCCCTGCTTTAAATCGGTATTTAACTCTTTAGCTATCTCGTCTTTTTTCTGACGATAGTATTCCATGTAAAGCCCTCCCTAAACATAAGAGTAATTTAAGCAAAAAAATAGAGACTACTGGCTAAAACACTGTTTAGTCAATAGTCTCATCATTTAAACTTACAGCGGAAAATAAATTTCGTTCTGACGCCGTAAATACAATTTATGCCGATTACTCCCTATTTACTTATACATAATTAAACCATATCAAGTAGGTAGTTGGCAAGCTCTTTTAACTTTCTTTTAGGAAGTTTTCTAATTGTTCATCGGTAAAATCAGAACCGTAATTTTGTTCAAGGAGATGCATGATCTCTTGCTTGGTATTACCAGCTCTTTTAAGTGAAGAAACTAAAATTTTGACGCCTCGTTTAAGTCCCTCTTCTTTACCTTCCTCACGTCCTTTTATCAAGCCTTCCTCACGTGCATCTTGTTCACGCTCCAGTATTTTCTCTTCGTAGTCCATGATATAATCACTCCATTCCGAGCAATAAGATAATCATTTGTACTTCTTATCTTTCAATAATCCGTTAGCAATATCGGCCGAACTAACTGGTACACCGACTAAACGCTCATTTTGCCACAAATCAAAAAAATCAGCTGGCATCATTTGATCAAATTCATCATCTGAATTCATTAAATCCTTATAAACACGTGACTTCTCAAATAAATTTAGAGCCTGCTTAGGATAAATGTTTAATCTCTTAGCAATTAGGTCGCTAATTGCTTCAGCTAGTTGCTGATGAAATTGCTTTTCACTAATTTCGGGAATCATCTAACCAACTCCTTATCTATGAACGTTAAAGCTTTGAGAGCTCTTTCTGTCTTGAAACAATACTGCTCCGAATAAACACTCGGTTTTAATTTTAGCAGAGCCTCATCTAAATCTAGATTACCATGTTTCCAGCAATTAACAACAGAAAAAAGTTTACCATCTGCTGTTGGGCCAATGACGATATCAGAATTATCTTTTATATTATTCATTCTATTTTGAATGACAAACTTAATCCAATCAATATCTGCTTGGTAAACTAATATTTTCAAGTCGGGTTGATCAGCATCGAATACATATCTATTTAATGTCGGTTGACCTGAATATCTAGCCTTACGCTTTGCCCATTTTTCTGCTTGTCTACGATTAGCAGTCACATAAAAGCCATTACCAAAATCAGTTGTAAAAACATTTTTATTTATACGAGGCTGATAAACAGCCTGATTGCTTCCATGATACAAAATGACTTTGGTATTGCTTTTCATGAATCGTGATGTATGCGTATTTTTCATCGCGCACCTCTTTCATAAATAGTAGGACAAAATTATCCTCCACTATTTATTACGCAAAAAAGCACGATTTTTTTGTGAGAAATTAAAATAAAAAAAGAAAATGCCTGAGAATTATATCCCAGACATTCAACAATTTATGGCTCTTTCTCATTTCTTTTCCTTCACAATATAAATTGGTCGTTCTTTAACTTGTAAATAGATTTTGCCAATATAACGTCCAATAATTCCGATACACAAAAGCTGCAAACCGCCAATCAATAAAATAATTGAAATTGTGCTGGCCCAGCCCAAAATACTTGAACCAGGAACTATTAGTTTACGAACAATCACAACCAGGAGACCAATAATTGACAAAATGAATGAAGTTGTCCCAATCCAAACAGCTAAGTTAAGCGGTGCTTGAGAAAAATCAGCAATCCCACCCAACGCATATTTGAATAATTTGTGAGTCGTCCAATCAGTTTCACCAGCTACGCGCTCGACATTGTGGTACTCAAGATACTTAGTCTTAAAACCAACCCAAGCAAAAATACCTTTAGAAAAGCGGCTGTATTCTTTCATTGATAAAACTGCGTTAACCATCTGCCTGGTCATCATGCGATAGTCGCGTACGCCTGAAACAATTTCCACTTTAGAAATGCGATTAATCACCTTATAAAATTGATTGCTCAAGAAAGACTTAAACTTACCTTCCCCTTTACGATCTACTCGTCTGCAGCCAACTGCATCATAGTCACCAGTCTGCAAAATTTTATACATTTTTGGTAAAAGTGAAGGCGGATCTTGCAAATCTACATCCATTAAGACAATATAATCTCCCGTTACAGCTGATAGGCCCGCATAGATAGCGGATTCCTTACCAAAGTTACGAGAAAAAGAAATATAGTGAACATGTTTGTCCTGCTCATGCAATTTTTTCAATTCGGTCAGTGTGTTATCATTGGAGCCATCATCTACAAACCAATATTCGGGCGTCACTTTGGGCATTTTAGCTAATACTTTTTGCACTGCTGGATAAAAAAGTGGAATTGTTTCTTGTTCATTAAAACAAGGAACCACAATTGATAATTTTTCCATTAGATTTCTTCTTTCTTAGCTTTTCTAAAAGTAACTACTTTATTAATTACAAATTGAATTAAGGTTGCTACAAAAGTTGCTACTATTTTAACGATTAAGTGCGGATAACCCAATTTAGTAACGAAAATAAATAGGGAAACCGTAGTAAATACCGTGGTAATCTGACCAACGATAAAATAAGAAATAAATCTTAATATCATGCGATCATGAACTTTAAAGTTAGTATAAGAATTCCATAAAAAGTTATTGATGATCCCGCAGGTAGACGAAATAATGTTAGCTATTTCAACATTCATCTTGAAATGCGTCAAAATTGTATAAATTCCAAAATCAACGACTAGCCCTAATACGCCAATTAGAACATACTTTACTAATTGAACAAAATCTTCTGAATAGATTGCTGTTTTGATTTTTTCCATAATTATTCCTAATAAAAAATCCAGACAAGAGGTCCTGGATTTCAACATATTTAACTAATATGGTCTTAATTATATCATTGTTTTTAAGCTCTACGTTTTCATTATTAAAGTTAAAACTTTAAATAGAATAATACCCCTATTTAGAACTTCTAAATAGGGGATTATTGCCATTAATTTTGATGTTTTAATTTTGTTTCAAGAAATTCTCTAATTGCTCATCGGTAAAATCAGAGCCGTACTTCTGTTTAAGCCGTTGAAGAATTTTCTGATTGTTCTCACCGTAGTCTCGCATTATGGTAATCAAATTGTGAATCCCATACACTAAACCTTCTTCTTTGCCTTCCTCACGCGCGTCTTGTTCTCGCTCCAGTATTTTCTTTTCATAGTCCATGATATAATCACTCCATTCCGGATCTTCATCGAATTCTTTAATCTTTGCCATCACTTTATTATATCTTCCAACTTCAATTCCAGATATTCTCCCCGCTTTAAGTTAGCAGGCAAGGTTAACTTTCCCATCGAAATTCGCTCTAGCTCAACGACTTTCATCCCTACCGCACCAAACATGCGCTTGATCTGGTGATATTTACCTTCACGAATTTTAATTTCAGTTGTAGACCTATCGTGCTCTTCATCCTGGGATAATATCTTCAATTCTGCTGGCTGCAGTTTGGTCCCATCGCCTAGTGTCATTCCTGAAGCAAAAGTTTTAACAGTCTCTTCATTAGCTACGCCAGCAATTTCAGCACGATAAACTTTATCAACATGCTTACCAGGTGCAAGCAATTCATGATTCAACTGACCATCATTCGTCAAAAGGAGCAAGCCAGTAGTATCCTTGTCCAAACGACCAACGGGTACGATTCCTTGATAGCGATCTTGCGGCGCCAGTATGGAAATCACTGTTGGCTGACTGCGGTCTTCCGTCGCTGACAAAACACCTTTAGGTTTATTCAATAAGAAATAATGATATTTTTGATAAGCAACAGCATCTCCGTTAACAGTGACCTGATCGCTTTCTTTAACTTGCTGCTTTGGCGTTTTAACAGTCGTGCCATTAACTGCAACAATTCCTTTTTTAATTAATTGGTGTACTTCTTTTCGTGAGCCAACATTCATATTGGCCAAATATTTATCTATGCGCATTATGTTTTTCTTTCGTTCTTATGTGTTGATTAATATTAATTATATAAGAAAGTTAACCCAATTTCGAATTGCGACACTAATCAAAAACGGTCGATTTTGTTTTCGACCGTTTTTACGCGCGTTTTACGCGCGTTTTGCGCGCGATTATTTGCTTAAAATATATTTTGTAGCTCTGCCTTCACCCATTCTTCTAATATAACCTTGTTTTTCTAGTTGCCGCAAAATCTTCAAAACTTTCGTCCTACCAAACTTACTCATTTGGCTAATTTGCTTCGTAGTATCCGCACCTTCATGAATTATTTGATATACTTTCTTTTCATCATTAGACAGATCGTCCGTAATAAATTTTAAAACTGGCAATATTATCTTTATCGAATTATCAAAAATTTCAAACTGCGGTTGAACCAAACTACTTCTATAAGAATCATTTATTCTTCTTACACCTGTACCAAATTGCTCAATTAATCCTAACCTAAAGAAAACATTAGCAATAATTGGATTACGCAAAATGGAAATCTGACCTGAAAGATATTCTTCTTTGCTAAGTCCTTGTGGCAATCCACCTGGAAATACTACTTCAATTCTATCATCATACATAGAAATTTTAATTTGCGAGTTAATGTTCCAAACTCGATGAACTAAGGCATTGGCTATTGCCTCACGAAAAGCTTCTTCTGGAATCTGACTTACAATATTTCGCGTTGCTCCCTGTATTTCTTCATGTTGATAATATTGACGATATTTTTGAATTGCTTGCTTATACTCTTTAAGAATAGATTCATGCTCATAACTTGCTCGATCAAGCATAATATTAATGCTTTCACCAAACCGAACAATATCAATTCCACGATAATTATTTTTGTCTGCCAAAAGCTCACCAGCGTTAGTGTAACTGGTATCCTTACGCTCTAAATTAAGCGTAATCAATATATCAGATGTTAAACTTTTAATTCCTATCTTTTCTTTTAGTGCTTCTTCTAAAATTTTAAATGACAAATCTTGGTTCATCGCGGTTAAACTATCATAGGTTCTGTTTTCACCAATTAAGATTAACTGTGATAATTCAGATCGATCAACTTCAATTGAAGCACTATCATTTCTCTTATAGGCCTTTGATTTATATAAATATGGAGGATTAACACCTTGCTTTACTGTTAAAGTAACCACATTAGTTTTAGGATCAATTTCTAAATTATAATCTGGATTTGGTGTGATCGAATCGTTGATTTTATTTTCAACATTTAAACAAAATTCAACTGGATTTTTCACACCAACGATTGATCCATCATCCTTTATTCCAAATTTAATCTTTCCATTGCCATAATTTGCAAATGCACTAACCGTTTTCAGAAAAGTATTCGTCAAATTCTCTTTAAATTCTAAATTTTTGGTTTCTCTCATTTAGGTCACCGTTTCTAAACTATTTAGTTATAATTATACTCTTTCACGCACAAAAAAACGGTCGAAAACGAAATCGACCGTTTTTACGCGCGTTTTGCGCGTGCCTATTATATTAACTTTAAATCAATACATAATACTACTAGAAGTTTCCATATTAACACCATATCTTTCTAAATAATTAAACTGTATCATATTAAATTTCAAAAACACCAGTGAAATTAATCCTCTATAACAAGTCAGCGTCTTCTTGAGCTTTATCATCCAAAAACTTTTCATTTGGATAAATCGGCGTAACTTCAATACCATCTAAAGCTCTCTGAATCAAGCCCTCAACATCAAGGCGCGACTCATATTCACGCGCCTTATCTAGCTTTGGCTTAGTCTTAGGACGTGGTGGAGCAAAAATTGTACAACAATCTTCAAAAGGTTGAATTGATAAATCAAAGGTACCAATCTCTTCAGCCTTGGCAATAATCTCCGTCTTATCCATTGTCGCAACTGGACGAATAACCGGAGTAGTAGTTACATCATTGATAGCCACCATTGATTGCAAAGTTTGAGAAGCAACTTGACCAACTGATTCACCATTAAAGATAGCCAAGCCGCCACGTTGTGCACGAATGCGGTCAGCAAGCTGCAACATAAAACGACGTTGCACAGTCATCAAGTAGCCTTCTGGCAACTTTTCCTTGATCGTTTCCTGAATTTCCGCAAATGGCACAGCAATAAAATTAATCTTACCAGCGTAGTTTGCCAAAATACCAGTCAATTCCTTAGCCTTAGCCAAGGCCTTTTCAGTAGTGTAAGGTGGACTAAAGAAGTGAACCATTTCAATATCTACTCCGCGCTTCAATGCCAGCCATGAAGCAACTGGTGAGTCAATCCCACCACTAAGCATCATGACAGCCTTACCAGCAGTACCAACGGGCATCCCGCCAACACCATGAAGCAACTGATTAGAAATATATGCGGCATCTTGACGAACTTCAATTCTCAAGACCAAATCAGGATGCTTCATTTCAGCCTTCAAGCCATCCATATGATCAAACAAGTAGTCACCAACCAGATTATTCAATTGATTAGTGTCGTATTCAAACTTGTGGTCACTACGCTTGGTATTAACCTTAAAGGTCATCCCTGGCTTAAAAGTCTCTTGCATCAATTCCAAAGAAGTCTTTTCAATATCTTCAAGAGTCTTAGGAATCTTAATTGCTGGTGAGTAAGTTTGAATTCCAAATACCTTCTTCAGACGTTGGTCAACATCCTTGAATGATGCGCCATTCAGGACAATGTGCATCCGATCATGACGAGGATGAAATTCAATTTGTGGGAAATCCTTAAGAACTTTTTCAACGTTACTTGCTAAGCGATTGATGAAGTCCTTTCTGTTCTTCCCCTTAGTTGAAAGCTCGCCATAGCGAACCATAACTTCTGTGTATTCCATTAATTTTCTCCCAAATGATTAATTTTAGCAAAATGATTATAGATCTTGTCAAAGACCTTAATAAATTCATCCGCTTCTTGAAGCGTATTCGTCTCATCAAAACTTAAACGAATTGCACTAGTAGCAATCTTATCATCAATTCGCATAGAAACCAAGGTGCTGGCTTCATCTGCTGTTTTTGATGCACAAGCAGAAGTAGTTGAAGTATAAATATCTTGATCTTCTAGCGTATGAACCAAAGTTTCGCCCCGAATTCCCTCTAAAGCAAAGCAAAGAATATGTGGTGCAAAGCCATCGCTTACTGGTGAAAAAATATCAATCCCTGGTTTATCTTTTAGATAATCAACAATTTTAGCCTTAATTTCTGCTTCACGCTGTGCTTTTTCTGGTTCATTTTCTAAAAGCAAACGAATTGCCTTAGCCATTCCCGCAATTGCTGGTAAGTTTTCAGTACCTGAACGCAGGCCCTTTTCTTGGCCACCACCATCATGTAAAGGTGTGAGCATCTTGCCCTCTTTTTTATATAAAATACCTATACCACGTGGTGCATGGAACTTATGCGCAGATAAGCTCGAGAGGTCTACTCTTGGTGTAAAAACCTTATCCCAAATATTTTTGCCAAGTGCCTGAACGTTATCAACATGGAACTGAATCGTTGGATAATTTTCAAGCAAATCGCTAATTTCATCAATTGGTTGAATGGTGCCAATTTCGTTATTAACGCCCATGATTGAAACCAAAGTTGTATCAGAATCAATCGCGTTTCTTAAGTCATTAACGTTAACTCGGCCTTCCTTATCAACTGGCAATCTGGTAACGCGCCAACCCAAATTCTCTAACGCGTTAAAACTATTGGCTACAGATGCATGTTCCACGCTAGAAGTGATAATATGCTTACCAAATTCACGCTTTTGAATTGCAGTCCCCTTAATTGCGGCATTATTTGATTCTGTTCCACCAGAAGTGAAGAAAATTTCATGCTGCTTAGTCCCCAGCAAATCAGCAATTTGTTTACGTGACGCCTCAAGCAATTGGTGTGCACGATCACCCATCTTATGCAAACTCGAAGGATTGCCCCAAATATTAGTCGCTACTTTATTGTAAGTATCCAATACTTGTGGATCTATCTTCGTTGTTGCACTATTATCAAAATAAATCACTATCATTACCCCTTCATTTAAAAAACGGTCAATCGCTTGACCGTTTCAAGACTTTTCAATTTTAGCTTAAATAATGAATCGCTTCAATTAATTACTCTTCTCTTCTGAATAATATGCATTTTCAAGTCGTTGATAACTACCTGGCTCTACCTTTTCAATTGCTGTAGCAATTGTATCAAGGGCTTCCTTATAGTTATATTCATTATATAGCTGCATCGCTGTCTTTTGTGCTTGCGCAATTGAATCCTTATCTGCATATTTATTTGAATACTGCATCGTCAATTCAACTAGGTTAGCGGAATTAATGATGTCATCTGCTTCACGTTTAAGCCGCTCCACATCATCAGAAATTTGAATTAATTCAGCTGAGATCTTTTCCATATTAATCCGGACCTGACTTAATTCGTTGCTGACATGACCAATCTCGTTGACCACCAAAGTATACATTTGAACAAAGCTATCAGGATTACCTGGCAAATTTCGTCTTTCAAGTCGACGGTAAACTAATGAAACTTCTTGCTTAAAGCGCTTGATTGAATCATTAGCTACATTTTCAGAATCATAAAGTCCATCAACGTCAGTTGACATCTTAGCCTGCTCTGCATCAATTTCACGCAGGCGATCTAGCATCTGGAGCCATGAATCTTGAATAGCAGAGTAAACACCCTTACCATCTGCGATATTCTGTGTATCAATAGTGTACTGATGGTACATTTCATTGACTTCTTTTTCTAAGTCTTTACTCTTTTCCAATTCGCCATGAGTCAATTCATAGCTCTCATCAATATGCCGCAACTTTTCTACCAGCTTCTTTGACGCGGTTTGCTGATGTGAGATCAAAGTCAGCATTTTACTTTGATTTTTTTCAACAAATGGTCTTGCCTTGTATTCCTTAGCTAAAACATCATATAGATCGTCAATTTCGCCAGAGATCTTTTTATTTTCCTTGGCTAATTCATCCACCTTAGTCTCAGCTAGCAATTTGCGCGCACCATCAATTTCATCATGAATTTCCTTGATTCTGCCCAAAACATCTACGCTAGTAAGGTAATATTTTTCTGAAATCATTTTTTTATAAGCATCAGACAATTCCTTAAGCTGATCTTGGAACACTACTTCAAGTTGATGATAGCCCTCTTTTAGCGGTTTTAAGCGTTTTTGTAAGTTACCCAAAGACGTCCGAATCTTGGACAAAACTCGCTTAGCTTCAACATGATCACCTTGTGAAGAAAGATTTTTTGCTTCTTCAAAGTCACTCTCCATTGATGCTAGTTGATCTTCAACCTGATCAATCGCAGCACCATATTCAAAGGAATTGGCTAAGATATCTTTTCTTAATTCACGATAAACTTTAATCAAAGCATCATATTGAATTTGATTTTCCTTATTTGATTCAAGTAGTTCCGTGAAAACTGCCTTGGTGTTACGAGCATCTTCGAGCGTTGGCTTGATAATCTCCTGTGCTTGTTTAATATTCTTTCTTGCTTTAAACAAGCGATAAGTTGCATTTTCATTAGCAGCTTCTTCAACTAGCTTATGCACTCGCGGTAATTTTTTCTTAGCCGCTTCAGTGTAGCTCTTGCGCCAAGTATTTAATGTAGTTAAACTTTCGCCGGCCAAATCCATTTTATCCAGTCGCGTAATATCATCTTCTAGATGCATCTTCTCAATTTCAGTCACTGCTGCATCAATCGCTTCAATTTCTTTTAGTTGTTTACGATTGATCATTAGCATTGCTGCAACTACGACAATGATTAGGATCACCACGGCAATAATTATAATAGCTTGAATTGATGACATAGTTTATCCTCCAAAACTATCATAATTATAACAAAACCTGACCCTAATAGGTGCAAAAAGCTGTTCTATTTTCTTGATTTATTATTCTGAACTCTATATAATACTATTCGTGTAAAATATTTGCAGCAATAAGTGACAAGAACGTCAACATCTTGAAACGCTTTAGTGAACGAGTAACCCGCGCTGCATTGGGCGAAAATGTAAATCCAAGATGCACGAATGTTGAACTTATGCTTAATATTTTACTCCAAAAATTATTGTTTAAATTTTATGGAGGATTTTTTATGTCAAGATATACAGGTCCAAGTTGGAAACGTTCAAGAAGATTGGGTATTTCCCTTTCAGGTACTGGTAAGGAAATTTCTCGTCGTAACTACGCTCCAGGTCAACACGGTCCTAACAACCGCGGTCGTTTGTCAGAATACGGTCAACAATTGCACGAAAAGCAAAAGTTACGTTGGATGTACGGCTTAAACGAACGTCAATTTAGAACTTTGTTCACCCGCGCTGGTAAGATTCGTGAAGGTCAACACGGTGTTAACTTCATGATCTTGCTTGAACGTCGTTTGGACAGTCTTGTTTACCGTCTTGGTTTAGCTACTACTAGAGAACAAGCTAGACAATTAGTAAACCACGGTCACATCACTGTTGATGGCAAGCGTGTTGACATTCCTTCATACGAAGTCAAGGTTGGTCAAACTATTGGCTTGAAGGAAAAGTCAAAGAACTTACAACAAGTTAAGGATGCCTTAGAAGCAGTTACTGCTCGTCCATCATTTGTTTCATTTGATGAAAACAAAATGGAAGGTACTCTTGTACGTTTGCCAGAACGTGACGAAATGGAACCAGAAATTGATGAAGCCTTAGTTGTTGAATGGTACAACAAGTTACTTTAATTTTTACATTTTATTTTGTCGAAAGTCTTTCTCAATCGAGAAAGGCTTTTTTCTTTGCTACAATAAGTACATAAAAAGAAAGGATGATTAGATGACTGAAGATTTAAATAAACGTGTTGAACAAGCAGCTCAAGGTATTACTCCACAAACTAAGCCTGATGAACGCCGCAGATTTTTAGGTTCATTACGTGAGCGCTGCTTAATCCGTATGGACAATACTGAAGTTAAAAATCCTGAATTAACTGCCCTATTTCTTAAACATATCACTGACTTTAAGGGCTATACTATTTTGATCAATGGCAATATCACTGATGATGGCTTCTTGGGAGACGTTGAAGCCAGTTGCAGCAAATATGATATTCCCTTCACTTTAGTTAACAATGAAACCGCAAAAACAGGACCACATGATACGGCAGTACTAGTTGTAGCGAAGAACGCTATAAATCGACCACGAATTGAGCTAAAGCAAGTTTATCCACCTGAGTTTCCTAAAGAAGAATTAGCCGCACCTAAAACAAAAGAAAGTTTTTGGCATAAACTTTTTCACGGAGATAAGTAAATGAAACCATTAGCATATCGTATGCGACCAACTAATTTAGACGAAGTTGTTGGTCAAAGGCATCTGATTGGTCCAGGCAAAATTATTCGCCGAATGGTGGAAGCTAGACTTCTGTCTTCAATGATCCTTTACGGCCCTCCTGGCATCGGTAAGACAAGTATTGCTAGTGCTATTGCAGGCTCAACTAAATATGCCTTTAGAAAGCTCAATGCAGCTACTGACGGCAAAAAGCAATTGCAACAAGTAGCCGAAGAAGGCAAAATGAGTGGGACAGTTGTTTTATTGCTGGACGAAATTCATCGTTTGGACAAAACTAAACAGGACTTCTTACTGCCTTTGCTAGAATCGGGACAAATCATTTTAATTGGGGCAACTACTGAGAACCCTTATATTTCGATCTCCCCTGCTATTCGTTCACGTTGCCAAATTTTTGAATTAAAGCCTCTTTCTACAGATGATGCTTCTCATGCAATCGATCGCGCATTGAACGATAAAGAAAAAGGTCTAGGCAAATATAATGTTGAATTAACAGATGATGCGCGTGCTCTTTTGATTGAAAAAGGCAACGGTGATTTGCGGTCTACTTTGAATAGTTTAGAATTAGCTGTTCTTTCAACTAAGCAAGAATTGCAAGATAAACACCAAGATGATCAAAAAATTATCATCACTCAAAAAGAAATGGCTGATTCAATTCAAATGAAGGTGCAAAACTTTGATGCTTCTGGTGATGGACATTACGATCTAGTCTCAGCATTTCAAAAATCAATTCGTGGCTCTGATACAGATGCAGCGCTGCACTATCTTGCCCGATTAATTGAATCTGGTGACTTAGTCTCTATCTGTCGAAGACTAGCAGTAATTGCCTACGAAGATATTGGACTAGCCGATCCAGCCGCAGCTGAACACGCTATAGTAGCCATCCAAGCTGCACAAATGGTTGGCTTGCCTGAAGCACGAATTCCACTGGCTAATGCGGTTATTGAGTTAGCTCTTTCTGCCAAAAGCAATAGTGCCATTTCAGCAATTGATGCTGCACTAGCTGATATTCGAACCAAAAAAGTTGACTCAATTCCCGCCAACCTAAAAGATGCTCATTACTCTGGTGCCAAAAAGCTTGGACATGGCGTGAACTACCTTTATCCTCATGATTATCAAAATGATTGGGTAGCACAGCAATACTTGCCTAATAACCTACTTCATGCCAGCTACTTTGCACCTAAAGGCAATTCTAAAGTCGAAGCTAGATATAAGGCAACCTATCAAAAATTAAAACAAATGCAATCTGATAACTTGCGCAATAATCACTAATCTCGCGCATTCAATATGGTTGACAAGCACCTGTAATATGCGTATTATAATAATTGATCTGAGTTGATCGACAAGCTTAAATGTATAAAGTTGACCGATCAAACTATAAGACGTGGGAGTTGGCAAATAACTACCGAATCGGAATACTGCCTTGTTGCAGGATCCATATTCGCTGCGATGCCAGCTAAAATTTTGAACATTGCGGGTTCAACAAGCGTCATTATGCTATGTTTAGTCAACTCGGATTTCTTTAGAATATTAAAAAAGGCGGTCTCAATTGACCGTCTTTTTCTATAGTGGAGACTGTTAAATGGCAATAAAGATTGTAATGATTATTTTTATCCTTCTCCTACTGTTAACCTCGTGGTACATGTGGCACAGAAGGAACGGACATTTTTTAATTTATGACATTGGTGGCGATCCACGCTTGAGCAATATTCTTAAGTGGACTTCAGTCGCCCTTTTAGCTGAAAGTATTTTAGGGATTATTTTGCTATTCATGGGTAATAAATATTTGAACTTAATCACCTTATTCTTAGCTTCATTAACTATTTTGGCTTTTGGTTTATCAATTACTCAAAATAAAGAATAATAATTCACTAATGACAAGCAAAATTTTGGTAAAATAGAATATAGGAAGAGGTGCTTATATATGCTTTCACAATACAAGAATATTCAAGTTGCAGTTGATGGTTCAAAAGAAGCTGACTTGGCATTCAGCAAGGCTGTAGCCATCGCCAAGCGTAACCATGCAACACTAGAAATCTTACACGTAATTGATACTCGTTCTTTCCAAAATGTTTCAAGTTTTGATTCAGCAATGGTAGAACAAGTTTCTAAAGATGCTGAAAAGAGAATGAAGGATTACCAAGCTCGTGCCACTAAGGCTGGCGCTGAAGATGTTCACTACTCTATTGAATTTGGTTCACCTAAGACAATCATTGGACATGACTTCCCTAAGAAGCACAATATTGATTTAATCGTTGTGGGTGCTACTGGTTTGAACGCTGTTGAACGTCTGCTCATCGGTAGTGTTACCGAATACGTAACCAGAACTTCTAAATGTGACGTCTTGGTATGTCGTACTGAAGAAGTTAAGGATGCTTTGCAAGGCTAATTATTTAGCTTTAATAACCGATAAAAAAATACCTCCAAAATTCAGATTTGAATTTTTGGAGGTATTTTTTTAATGTTATTTCTAAAAATCGCCAGCCGTACTGAACATGTAATCACGATTATGGAACTTCATCGACAAGATCAAACCAATCCCAATCATGTTCCCCATTAAAGCTGAACCACCCTGAGAAACAAATGGCAATGGAATACCTGTCAATGGCAATAAATCAATATTCATCCCAATATTTTCAAATACGTGGAACAAGATCATCATGATAACACCAGTTGCAATGTATGAATAAAATACATTTCTGGTATCGAACGAGATTTTTACCATTTGAATAATCAGGTATAAATAAATCAAAATCAATGCTACACAGCCGACAAAACCAAAGTTTTCACCAATTACCGAGAAAACCATGTCTGATCCACGAACTGGAACATAAACACTAGCTTTGCCAAAGCCATTACCAAATAGCTGACCCGAACCGATTGCCTTCATACTTTGCCATAACTGATAAGCTCCTGATGAAGTATCACCAGATGGGTCGAGCCAAGACTTAATTCGTTCAAATTGATATGCTTGAAAGAAATGACTCAACAATGATTGCCCAGCCGACGTAGTTACTAATACAATAACCCCAATAGCTGCTAAAATCACAATACCATATAACGGTACAATAATTTTCCAAGAAATCCCTGATACTAAAACCACGCCACCAACGATGGCAATAAATACTAACATAGTACCAAAGTCATTCTGTAACTTTAGTAAAATTGCTACCGGTGCCAGCCAAGCAATAATTTTGCCTAATAACAACCAATCGGTCTTAATCGTGTGACCATATTTATCATTATGCTCTTTGACCACTCGAGCCAACATCAAGATAAAAGCTGGCTTCATAATTTCTGAAGGCTGAAAAGTAATCGGCCCTAGTTTGAACCAACTTTTCGCACCTGTATCTGCAGCTACGCTTCTGTTATATAAGAATAGCACCGCAATCAGCAAAAATATTCCGATTCCAAAGAAAATTGGCGCAATCTTAAACAACTGTTCTGCATCAAACTGCATCACAACCACAATAATTGCAATTGAAATCAAGTACCATAATGCCTGCATAACTACTGCCCTAACAGGTGAACCAATATGACTAGGATCACCTAATGCAGCAACATAGATACAATACAAGCTAATTAAAGCCAAGAGTAGCACTGGTATAATAATATTCCAGGCTAATCGATCGAATAGACTCGTTTCATTTTCAACTTTTGCCATTAAACAATCACTACTTAAATTTTATTTTTCATGTAAGGTGAAGTATGAAAGTAAATCGTTAATACTGCTTTCAAGACTATTAGCAAATAAAATATTACTAGTCTTAGAAGTAGTAGCGCGATAACGACCTTCCACCTTTTCAATTAAACCAATGGACTTCTTGTTAGGAATAATAACTTCCCAAGTTGGTAAATTCTTTCCTTTAAGTTCATTAACTTCAATATCAATATTTTCTAACTTTTTAGACATAAATCCTCCTACTTGCTATCCGGATGAAACTTAGAAGATATAATCGGGTCTTCATATCGTTCCGGATGTGGATTTCGAAAAATAGTAAAATTATCAGGAACTGGATCTACCCCGCCCCTAATAAAAGGGTTACACCTTAGTATACGACAAATTCCCATAATTAACCCTAAAATTGGGCCATGTTTTTTCAACGCGTCAATCATATAATTAGAACACGTGGGATAATACCGACAACTTGGTGGTAATAACGGTGAAATCACTGTCTGATAAATACGTACAATAAAAATCAAAATCTTACGCAAGTAATTTCCTCACTTAGTGACGTTGATGCTTTTCAATATTTTTAAGCAAAGTACCAGTTCCTAAAGCTACTGCTTCCAATGGATGATCAGCAATTAAAACTGGAACTTGCAAATAATAAGAAATCAACTTATCAATATTCTTTAATAGGGCTCCACCACCTGTTAGCATGATTCCGCGATCAATAATATCTGCTGAAAGCTCTGGTGGAGTTGTTTCCAATACTTCTTTAGCTGCTGCAATGATTGACATCAAGCCTGGTTCTAAAGCCTTTTGAATCTCTGGTGCAGTAACTGTAGTCTGCTTAGGCAAACCATCAACTACGTCACGACCACGAACAGTAATTTGTTCATCTTGGTCTGGTTCAAAGGCGCTACCAATTTCAATCTTAATTTGTTCGGCAGTTCTAGAACCTATTAACAAATTATGCTTATTCTTAATGTAACTGATGACAGCCTGGTTCATCCGATCGCCAGCATAACGTAATGATTGAGAAGTTACAATTTCACCCATTGATAAAACTGCAACGTCAGTGGTACCACCACCGATATCAATCACCATATTACCTTGCGGTTTAAAAATATCCAAGCCTGCACCAACAGCCGCAACTTTAGGTTCAAAGTCTAAATAAACCTTGCCGCCACCAGACTTCTCAGCTGCCTGAATAATTGCTTTTTGTTCAATTGAAGTAACTCCAGTAGGAGCACAAATCAAAATATTTGGCTTGGACATAAAGCCTTTTACATTTAATTTTTCAATAAAGTAAGACAGCATTGCTTCGGTAATGTCAAAATCAGCAATTACCCCATTCTTCAAGGGGCGAATTACTCGAATATTACCTGGAGTTCTTCCCACCATCTCATATGCCTCTGAACCAACTGCAACTACCTTGTTTGTATCGGTATTTACAGCTACAACAGAAGGTTCATTTAATACGATACCTTTACCAGAGACATTGATCAGTACGTTTGCTGTCCCCAAATCAATTCCTATATCTCGTGCCACGATAACCCTCCATAATTATTCATCGTCCATTTTACCATAAATAATCATGACTTTCCTTTACTGTCCTTGTTTTAACACAATCTTTAAAACAAATTACTCAATTGCATTGAAGTATCGATAAAAGTAATGACAAAATTGCCAACTAAAAAGCCTAAGCCAATTGCAATAAATAAATATAATAATTGCGTTTCAAAAACATGGCCTTTACGAATAATTTTATCTAGTTGAATTGCTTTAACTGCTTGAAAAGATAAGCCAATCGCAATCAAATATATAATGATACTAATAATGGCATGAACGCCTAATTGAAACATATATTTTCCTCAATTTTGACAAAAAAAGACGGATGCAGCATTTTGTGCATTCGTCTCTTCCTTCTTCTAGTGACCTTTAGTATTGTACACGCTAATTCTGTTCATTGCTCGTCTTAAAGCAACTTCAGCACGTGCCATAGTTTGTTCGTCATGTTTTTCCCGTGCTTCCTTCAAACGTTGCTCAGCGCGTTGCTTCGCTGCCTCAGCACGAGAAACATCAATGTTTCTTGCGCGTTCAGCACTATCTGCAATAATCGTAGCAACATTATTCGAAAACTCAATATAGCCACCGGAAATCGCAATATGATCAACTACTGAATCCATTTCACGGCTTCGCTTAATCTTAACCTCACTAATAACTAGTGGAGTTAAAAGTGGTACGTGGTTATACATGATTGAACGTTCACCATCAACAGCGCGTACATCAACGATGCTTCCACGATGGGAATAAATCATTCCATTAGGAGTTACAACATTTACTCTAAAAAGCTTTTCTGGATCTGCCATTTGACATCACCCTACTTTTCTAGCAATGCTTTAGCTTCGGGATCACTTGGAGTTACACCCATAGATTGTGCTTTCTTCAAAACATCTTCGATCGGGCCAACACCACGGAAGGCATCTTCTGGTAAGTCATCAAGGTGACCATCCAAAATAAGCTTAAAGCCCTTAATGCTTTCCTTAATTGGAACATATGAACCAGGTACACCAGTAAATTGTTCAGCAACGAAGAAGTTTTGTGACAAGAAGAATTGAACTTTACGTGCACGTGCAACGATCAATTTTTCTTCATCAGACAATTCATCCATACCCAAAACAGAAATAATATCTTGCAATTCGTGGTAACGTTGCAAAACATGTTGAACACGAGTAGCAACTTCGTAGTGTTCTTGACCAACAACTTCAGGGTCAAGGGCACTTGAAGTTGATTCAAGTGGGTCAACGGCTGGGTAAATACCTTGTTCTACCAAACTACGTTCCAAGTTAGTAGTAGCGTCCAAGTGTGCGAATGTGGTTGACGGAGCTGGGTCAGTATAGTCATCGGCAGGAACATAAACAGCTTGAATAGAAGTAATTGAACCCTTCTTAGTTGAAGTAATTCTTTCCTGCAATTGACCCATTTCAGTTGCCAAAGTTGGTTGGTAACCAACGGCACTTGGCATACGACCAAGCAAAGCTGAAACTTCTGAACCAGCCTGAGTAAATCTGAAGATATTGTCGATAAAGAGCAATACGTCTTGTCCTTCAACATCTCTAAAGTACTCAGCAAGAGTCAAACCAGTCAATGCAACACGCATTCTGGCACCAGGCGGCTCGTTCATCTGACCAAATACCATGGCAGTTTTACTTAAAACGCCTGAAGCTTTCATTTCGAAGTAAAGGTCATTACCTTCACGAGTTCTTTCACCAACACCAGTAAATACGGAAATACCACCGTGTTCTTGAGCGATGTTGTGAATCAATTCCTGAATGATAGTTGTTTTACCAACACCGGCACCACCGAACAAACCAACTTTACCACCACGTACATATGGTTCAAGCAAGTCGATAACTTTAATACCAGTTTCAAGGATTTCTCTACTGGTAGTTAAATCTTCATATTTAGGTGCTTCTTTGTGGATACCTTCACGAGGGTGATCTTTTGAAAATTCTGGACCGCCATCAATTGGTTGACCCAAAACGTTGAACACACGACCTAAAGTATCTTCCCCAACTGGAACTGAAATTGGAGCACCAGTATCTTCAACCTTCATACCACGGCGAAGACCATCGGTAGATTCCATGGCGATCGTTCTTAAGACACCATCACCGAGTTCAAGCGTAACTTCAAGGACGATGCTTTCATCCTCTGATTTGATTACGCGCAAGGCATTGTTAATATCAGGTAAATTCTTATCGATTGGGAATTTAACATCGACAACTGGGCCGATTACTTGAACGATTTCACCTTCACTCAAAACATCTACCTCCTTTTCTTTATTACTCTAAGTTTACTCTAAGGCATTTGCACCACTGATAATTTCGGTAATTTCAGTAGTAATTTGTGCCTGTCTAGCACGGTTTAATTTTGTAGTTAAACTTGATACCAAATCATTGGCATTATCAGTCGCACTTTGCATAGCTGTCATTGAACTAGCATGTTCTGCAGTCTTGGCGTCTAGAATGGCACCATAAATTGTTGAACGAGCATACTGTGGCAACAACTTAGTAAGCACACTATTAATGTCTGGTTCGATATCATATTCTAATTCTTTATGTGCTTCAGCTTCTTTGACACCAATATCTAAATCGACGATTGGTAACATTTTTTCAACACGAAAAGCAGATGATAATGAGTTAACGTGGTGAGTATAACATACGTAAAGCTGGTCATAGACACCATTCAAAAACATCTTAATTGCGGTTGAAACAATTGGTAATGCTTCATCAAAAGTTGGTACATCTGAAACACCATTCTTTTCATAAACAACGTTAATATTGTTCTTTTTAAAGAATTGTGCCGCAACCGAACCTACAGCAAGAACTTTGATATCGTGTCCTTGAGCACGTTCGTCCTCAAAGATACTCATCATATTCTTAATGACATTGCTGTTATAAGAACCTACAAGACCACGGTCACCTGAAATTACCAAGAAACCTGTTGTCTTGACATTCTTACGTGGCTGAATCATATCTGCTGTAATCCCCAAACCAAAGACATCAGTATAATCAATTTGAGCAACATTGTTCTTATCAATTGAGACGTCTTTTTCACGTAGATTATCAACTACTTCTGAGCTAATTAAACGAGAAATAGTTCTACGAATATGGTCGTTATAAACGGTATAACCTTTATCACGATTTTCAGTTTGGTTCAACTTTGAAGCAGAGACCATTCTCATAGCTTCTGTAATCTTACCAGTTTGTTTTACTGAAGCAATTTTTTTCTTTAACTCAAGTAAAGATGCAGGCATATTCTACCTCCTATTTCTCACTTGGTGTAAAGCTCTCACTGAATTCTTCAATTGCTGCTGACAATTTCTTATCATCTGGCAATTGACCAGTTTCACGAATTGTCTTGAGCAAATCAGCATGACTGCTGTCAAAGTTATCAAATAATTCGTTTTGGAAACGAGCAATATCTTCAACTGGAACAGCGTCAAGATATCCGTGAGTCAAAGCATAAAGAATCACAACTTGCTTTTCAACAGGAATTGGATCATGAAGTGGTTGTTTCAATACTTCAACGGTTCTTTGACCTCTATTCAACTTAGCTTGAGTAGCTTGATCAAGATCACTACCAAATTGAGCGAAACTTTCAAGTTCACGGTAAGCTGCAAGGTCAGTACGCAAAGTACCAGCAACCTTCTTCATTGCCTTGATCTGGGCGTTACCACCAACACGAGAAACTGAGTTACCAGCATCGATGGCTGGACGAGTACCAGCAAAGAACAAATCGCTTTGCAAGAAAATCTGTCCATCAGTAATTGAAATTACGTTGGTTGGAATATATGCAGAAATATCCCCAGCTTCAGTTTGAATAATTGGCAAAGCTGTTAATGAACCGCCGCCAAGTTTGTCATTCAACTTAGCACTACGTTCAAGCAAACGTGAGTGTAAGTAGAAGACATCACCTGGATAAGCTTCACGACCAGGCGGACGACGGAGAAGCAAGGAAAGTTCACGGTAAGCGACGGCTTGTTTGGATAGGTCGTCAAATACGATTAATACATCCCTGCCATTGTACATAAATTCCTCACCCATAGCAGTACCAGCATATGGTGCAATATAAAGCATTGGTGCTGGCTCACTTGGGCCCGCTTCAACAACAATGGTATAATCCATTGCGCCAAAACGCTTTAAAGTTTCTACTTGAGTTCTAACGGTTGATTCCTTTTGACCAACAGCAACGTAAATACAAATTACGTCTTGCCCCTTTTGGTTAAGGATAGTGTCGATGGCCAAACTAGTTTTACCAGTCTTACGGTCACCGATAATCAATTCACGCTGACCACGACCGATTGGAACTAAGGCATCGATAGCCTTAATACCAGTTTGAAGTGGTTGATCAACTGATTGTCGATCCATAACCCCCGGAGCCTTGGCTTCAATTGGACGACTCTTGTCAGTCTTAATTTCACCCAAACCGTCCACTGGTTGACCCAATGGGTTAACTACTCTACCGATTAAGGCGTCACCAACAGGAACTTCCATGATTCGTCCAGTTCTTTGAACACGGTCACCTTCACGAATATTGTCAAATTGACCCAAAATAATGATACCTACATCATTTGATTCAAGGTTTTGTGCAATACCGTATGAGCCGTTATCAAACTTCAATAACTCACCAGACAAAACATCGTTAAGTCCGTGAGCACGGGCGATACCATCACCAACATAAGTTACAACACCAACTTCGCTGATGTCGAGCTTATCGTCGTAATGTTCAAGTTGTTGCTTGATCAAGGAACTAATTTCTTCCGCTTTAATGCTCAATGGTTTCACCTCTTTTAATTTTTATCAATTATCTGCGCACGGATCTTCTTCAGTTTATTCTTAACTGATCCATCAATCACGCGATCTTCTACTTGAAGAACCACGCCGCCTAAAATACTTGGATCAACTTTATTCTCTAGACGCACCACGTTTAGGTTATATTTCTTAGCAAAACTTTCACCTAAACGTTTGAGTTGATCATCATCTAGCTTAACAGCCGTAGTTGCAACGCCAGATGCGACCTTCTTTTCATTATCATAAAGTAAGACAAAGCGATCAATAATATCGATCAAATCAGCAAAACGATCATATTTAAGTAACAAATTCAAAAAGTTTTGAACCTCATCTGAAAAATCTTTTTCAATTGCAGTCAAAAGATCCTTTTTATCTTTATTACTTAAAATAGGATCGCTCAAGACACTAATGATTTGTGGATTGGCTTCAGCAGCCTTTTTTAATTCCACCATTTCATTATAAACAGTGTCTAATGCATCATTGTCTTGCGCATAACCAAATAGTGCGGCACCGTAGCGTGCTGCAATTTCTTCTCTACTTAAAGCCATTAATCATCCAACCCCTTAATAAATTGGTCGACTAAATCTTTTTGGTCTTTAGCAGATAAATTCTTAGCAATTACTTTTTCAGCGATTGCTACAGAAATATCAGCAACTTGATCGCGTGCAGAATTCAAAGCGTCTGCTTTTGCCTGAGCGGCATCTTCATTAGCCTTTTTGCGAATTGCTGCAGCATCTTCGTTTGCATTTGCTACGATTTCTTTACTTGTGTTTTGCGCGTTACTCTTAGCGTCAGAGAGAATTTGTGTTGCTTCTTGTCTTGAGTTCTTCAAGGCAGATTCACGCTCATTAGCAAGCGTTTCAGCTTTCTTTCGTTCACTAGCAGCTGAATCCAAGTCATCAATAACTTTTTGCCGCCGCTTTTCCATCATATCTGATACTGGTCCCCAAGCAAAGTGCTTAATAAGAAGCATCAAGATGGCAAAACAGATCAAATACCAGATAGCATTACCTAAGTAAATATGTGAGGCTGCAAATAATGTTTGAATAGTCATTTACTGCCCTTCTCTCTTTAATACTATTCCTTTAAACAGAAAATTATCTCTTTTTATTAAAGGAACAAAATCAAGAAGGCAACAACGATAGCCAAAATAGGAACGGCTTCGATCAAACCAACACCAATAAACATTGTTGCTCTCAAGTTACCTGCACTTTCAGGTTGACGAGCCATACCTTCAAGAGTCTTTGAAATAACTTTACCGTTACCCAATGATGCAGCCAAAGCTGCTAAACCAGCTGCAATGGATGCAGCAAGATATTTAAAAGCTTCTGACATAAATTTATACCTCCAAAAATTTATTCTGTAGTAACCTTCTTACCAATGTAAACCATTGATAAAGTTACAAAAACATATGCCTGGATAGAGCCAATGAAGACAGAGAAACCTTGCCAAATCATGGCTAATGGAGCTGCCAAAACTAACGTAAATGGTCCACCAGCATGTGCTAGATCATTACCAATTAAAGTTAGCAAAACTTCACCAGCATAAATATTCCCATATAGACGTAATGATAAGGTTAAAAAGTTGGTAAACTCTTCAATTAAATTAATTGGAAGCATAAAACCAACTGGTTGCGTATAGCTCTTCAAATATCCGCCAACACCAAATCGTTGTACGCCGAATGTGAACGATAGAAGCAAGGTCATCATTGCAAACGACATTGTCGCTACTGGATCAGCAGTTGGTGATTTAATAAACATCCAATCATCAACTTTGACTTCCATGAACATCCCTAATTGGTTCATAAACCAAATAAATAGGAATAAAACAAATGCATATAGTGATAGGTGATTTTGAGCATCCTTGTCGCTAACATTATCTTTAACAATGCCGTTAGTGAAATCAAGTAAATACTCGAACACATTTTGTCTCTTATTGGGTTTCATTTCAACTTTTCTTGAAAGCCAAATGCAGATAAATAAAACTGCTAAAGCCATTAGCGTTGAACCGATAATACCAGAAAGTTCAAAATTCAAGCCCATGAATTTAAAAACAAATGATTTCTCCATTACTTCGTGACCTCCCTTCTCGTGCTGAATAAAACTCGAACACGTAAATCATCTTAACACCAAAAAAGGTCTTTGTGTAAAATGAAAGCGCATTAGAGAAAATATTTTTCTAAAAAGGACGATTACTTAGTACCAAATAGTCTGTCACCAGCATCACCCAAACCTGGGAAAATATAACCATTATCCATCAATTTGTCATCTTCAGCAGCTGCATAAATGTCAACGTCAGGATTTGCTTCTTGAACTGCCTTAATACCTTCTGGAGCAGCTACCAAAACAGCAAGCTTAATTTCCTTAACACCACGCTTCTTCAATGCAGCAATGGCATCATTAGCTGAGCCACCAGTTGCAAGCATTGGATCAACGACTAAACATTCACGTTCAGCAATATCCTTTGGAGCCTTGAAGAAATATTCATGTGGCTTCAAAGTCTTTTCGTCACGGTACATCCCGATAACGGCAATCTTAGCTGAAGGAACCATTTCAAGGACACCATTAAGCATCCCCATACCGGCACGTAAAATTGGCACAATTGTCAACTTCTTACCAGCAATTTCCTTTTGGACAGTCTTACCCATTGGTGTTTCAATTTCAACATCTTCAAGTGGCAAGTCTCTAGTGATTTCATAAGTCATTAACCCACCAATTTCACCAACAATGCGACGGAATTCATTTGAACCCGTATCCTTGCGACGAATAATAGTCAATTTGTGTTGAATCAATGGGTGATCCAAAACTACGAACTTTCCCATATATGCCTCCTATTAACAAATAATATAATTCACTAAACATTTTAATCAAAAACGCAAAGGGTTTAAAGCCCTTTGCGTTTTATTTTTTTATTTATTGAAATGATGTCCACCTGCAGCTTTATTCAATCGATTCATGTAAGCTAAACTTTCTTCACCTTCATGAAATCCTTGTACATAAATAGTTTCGATATCATCTTGATCATCGAAATAGCGCAAGCCACCAAATAAGTTATGATCGGCATCAACTAAATTTTTACCCAGGTCAAATTTATTTGCTTGAGGCAAATTGATTTTAGCTAAAACTGGCGCTAAAGCTGCTACACCAGTTTTTTCATTAAAATCAATTTTTGCAAAATCAGCAGGATCATCAACCACGACTACCGGCTCACTTGGCGCATAATGACGGTATTTCATCCCCGGTGCCTTAGGTATATCTTTGTCTGACACTTTGCCCGTGTTAATTAAAACTTTTTCACCTAAAACTTCGCTTAACTCTTCTGGAGTAATTTCACCAGGACGAAGAACGATTGGTGTTTCTACCGATAAGTCGATAATTGTCGATTCTAATCCCACACGAGTAGGGCCGTCATCAATAATTCCGGCAATCTTCCCTTTTAAATCATGGTAAACGTGCTCTGCAGTAGTAGGACTAGGCTTAGTTGAGGTATTAGCCGATGGTCCTACAATTGGATAACCCAATTTAGCAATTAAATCATGAGTCAATTGATCATCAGGACAACGAAATGCTACAGTATCAAGTCCCCCAGTAACTGCATCTGGCAGAGTTCCTGGTTTAACAAACAATAGCAATGTCAAAGGACCTGGCCAGAAATGTTTAATTAATTTCTTAGCTCTTTCTGGAACTTCTTTAGCATACTTAGCCATCATTTCTTCGTCAGAAACAGTAACGATCAATGGGTTATCGCTTGGACGTCCCTTAGCAGCATAAACGCCCTTCACAGACTTTTCTTTGGTTGCAATTGCACCTAGACCATAGACTGTCTCAGTTGGAAAAGCAACCAATTCACCCTTAGCTAACAACTTAACTGCATCATTGATTTGATCTTTTTTAAAAATCTTCGTTTCCATCGTTCTTATTTTTTCCACCTTCCATGAACCATGCGTGGCTTGCCGGCCATATCTTTTCTAAATTCGATTTCAAAATCAGGCAATTCTTTAGCAAACAATTCCTTCAGTTGTTCTTCTTCGCTAAAACCAAATTCTAAGAAAAATTCTCCATGGCTATTCAAATGCTCACGCACTTGCTTAGCAAATTTCTTATAGAAGTCTAGACCATCTTTGCCAGCAAAAAGAGCTTCTTTAGGTTCATTTTGCAAGACATTTTCATCCATTGCATTCTTTTCGCTTGTCTTAATATACGGCGGATTAGAGATGATCTTATCAAACTCTTCTAAGCCCAACAGCACGTTGGCTTTACGAGTAGTTACATCAAGATCATAAGTTAAAAAGTTTTCCTCACTTGTTCTTAAGGCAGTATCCGTTACATCACTAGCATATAAAGTTAAATCTGTAATGCCTTTCTTCTGTGCTTCTTTAGCTAAAGCCACGGTAATACATCCAGAACCGGTACCCAAGTCAAGGACTTGATCACCTGATTTAAGTGTCTGCAATGCCCATTCAACCAATTCTTCAGTTTCAAAACGAGGAATCAAGACACCGCGTTGCACCATAATTTTATAGCCCAAAAACCAAGCATAACCCAAAATATACTGTGGAGATATGCCCTTAGCCAATTTTTCGATATCTTTATTGGCCTGCTTAATCTGGTCAGCAGTTAAGTCCATTTCTTGCTTCAGTTCAAATTCACTTGGTGTCAAGCCTAAGCGCTCTGCTAGAACATAATCAACATCCTCAGGACGCGCATTTTCAGCACTCTCACCCGCTTTAATACGCATCTGCTTTAAAGTCATTTTAGGCATTTTGATCAGCCAACTCCTCTAATTGCTTAGTTTGGTTGTAAAGAATTAATGCATCAATAATTTCATCAAGTTCACCGTTCATCACACGATCAAGCTTGTTAATGGTTAAGCCGATGCGGTGATCTGTTACACGATTTTGTGGATAGTTATATGTTCTAATTCTTTCGGAACGATCACCAGTACCAACTGCATTCTTTCTCTTAGCATCGTACTGAGCTTGATTTTGACTTTCATAATAGTCATAAACACGTGATTTCAAAATTTGCATTGCCTTTTCACGGTTCTGTTGTTGACTACGTTGATCCTGCATTGCAACTACAATCCCGGTTGGCAAGTGAGTCATTCTAACGGCACTAGAGGTCTTGTTAATGTGCTGACCACCGGCACCACTTGAACGGTAAACATCAACACGAATATCCTTAGGATCAATATCAATGTCTACTTGCTCATATTCAGGCATAACAGCAACAGTGGCAGTTGAAGTATGAACACGTCCTTGAGATTCAGTTACTGGAATCCGTTGAACACGGTGTGCACCATTTTCATACTTTAATTTCGAATAAACCTTGTCACCAGTAATCATGATTGCCACATGTTTATAGCCGCCAACCTCAGTAGGTTCTGAATCAATCATTGAAACCTTCCAGTTTTGACGTTCAGCATATTTTTCATACATTCTAAGCAAATCGCCAGCAAACAAAGAGGCTTCGTCACCACCGGCAGCACCACGGATTTCCATGATAATATCTTTATCATCGTTAGGATCCTTAGGCAACATCAAAATCTTGATTTGATCTTCAAGCTCGGGAATTTCTTTCTCAATTTCAGAATTTTCTTCCTTAGCCATTTCAATTAAATCAGGATCAGTTTCACTGGAGATAATTTCTTTATTATCTTCAATCTCTTTTTTGTCCTCTTTGTACTTCTTATATTTTTGTACTACTTCACGCAAATCAGCTTCTTCCTTAGAAATCTCCATGTAGCGCTTAGTATCATTAATAACTTCAGGATCGGCCATCATTTCCTGAAGTTCTTCATAGTGAGCTACTAGACCCTCTAATTGAGCCATAACTTTATCCATAAACTAAAAATCCTCTCTATCTTTCAACACCTGGGTGAAAGTAATGATAGCGACAAACAGGATAGTAACTTTCATCGCCACCAATTTGTACTTGTTCACCCTCATAAACAGGCTTGCCATTATTAATTCTCAAATTCATTGTTGCCTTGTGTCCACAATAATGACAAATGGTCTTCATCTCTTCTATTTTATCAGCAAAAATCAATAAATTTTCACTACCTTCAAATAGATGATTTTGAAAATCGTTTTTTAAGCCAAAGGTCATTACTGGAATATTGAACACATCCACAATTTTAGCGCATTCTAAGACATGATGTCTCTTCAAAAATTGTGCCTCATCAATTAACACACAAGCTAGTTTACCATTACCATCAGCAACATCTGCTTTGTTCATCTTTTTAATATAATCAAATAGATTCATATCAGCAGTAATTGGAATTGCTTCTCGGTGAAGTCCAATTCTAGAAGCAACGGTTCCTACACCGCTACGATTATCCAAGCCACTGGTCATTAGGGCAATCTTGCGCCCCTGTGCTTCATAATTGTGAGCTACTTTCAAGATCTCAATTGTTTTGCCACTGCTCATTGCACCATAACGAAAAAATAATTGCGCCATGCTGGCCCTCCCTTTTAACAAAAAGTCTTCGCCTTAATAGTATAGAGGAAAAAATAAATTTGTGTAGGTATTAAACCTCGTTTTCATCCTCGCTCTATGCTAAACTTAGACATAGTTTTAAAGTGAGGGATGTACATGAGTTTTAAATCAGGAATTGCTAAAGTTGCCGGTAAATCAAGCTATTGGTTTTTGCATAATGCCCTTAAGGGCGGCACCAGTTTTCCAGGCAAATTAGCAATGAAAATTGATCCAGAAGTTTTAAATTCTTTAGCCAAAGGCTATGAAACTGTTATTGTCACGGGAACTAATGGTAAGACAATGACTACTGCTTTGATTGTTGAAGCTTTAAAGAAAAAGTATGGTGATGTGTTAACTAATCCATCTGGTTCCAACATGCAACAAGGAATCGTGACCGCTTTTTTGGCTCACAAGCACAAGAGAGTTAAAAGAAAAATCGCTGTTCTAGAAGTTGATGAAGCAAATGTTAAAATGGTGACCAAATTACTTCATCCTAGCGTCTTTGTATTAACCAACATTTTCCGTGATCAGATGGACCGTTATGGTGAAATCTATACCACTTATGACAAGATCGTTAATGGTATTAAATTAGCACCTGACGCTACAATTATCGCTAACGGAGATGCAAGCATTTTTTCATCAGTTGAATTGCCTAATAAGAAAATTTTTTATGGCTTTAAACTTCCTGATGACAAACCTGAAAACGACTTCAAGGCTCCAGTCAATACCGATGGTGTTCTTTGTCCAAAATGCGACCACATTTTACATTATCATGAACGTATTTATGCCAACTTAGGTGACTTCTTCTGTCCTAACTGTGGCTACCACCGTCCTGATTTAACTTTTACAGTTAACAAGATTATTGATCGAACACCTAATAGCTCAACGTTCCAAATGGGCAACAAGCAATATTCCATTAATATTGGTGGTACTTATAACATTTATAATGCCTTAGCCGCCTATTCTGTTGCACGCCACTTTGGATTAACTGAAGCTGAAGTTGCTCAAGCTTTTGCAGAAAATAAACGGATCTTTGGTCGTCAAGAATTAATTCACTATGGCGATAAGGATATCGATTTAATTCTAGTTAAAAACCCAGTTGGTTTGGATGAAGTCTTGCACATGCTTAATACAGAAAAAGATGATTATTCACTAGTTGCCTTGCTTAATGCCAACCACGCTGATGGAATTGATACTTCTTGGATTTGGGATGCTGATTTTGAAGGATTAGACAAAGAAAAGATTAAAAAGATCCTCGTCGGTGGTCAACGCTGGCATGATATGGGCTTTAGACTTGAAATTGCTGGCTTTGATCCAGGACAAATGAGTACTAATCCAGATGATGATAGCCTAATTGAAGAAATTAAAAAACTGCCAACTAAGAAGGTCTATATTCTTTCAACTTATACTGCAATGCTTGCACTTAGAAAGAAGATGGCCGAAAAGAAAATCATTAAGGCTGGTATGTAAATAGAAAGGATTCCCGCGGGAATCCTTTTTTGTGTACAAAAAAAGCTGTAGCTCTAATGCTACAGCCTTTCTAATTATTGGGATATTGGGGCTCGAACCCAAACATCCAGGAACCAGAATCCTGTGCCTTACCAATTTGGCTATATCCCAGTAAATCACCCGTACGAGAATTGAACTCATAACTCCACCTTGAGAGGGTAGCGTCTTAACCATTTGACCAACGGGCGAATCAACATTTATAATTATGCTTTTTTCTTCTATGCTTGTCAAGTAATTTTGACTATAATAATGCTAATGGATGGTGAAACATGATCGACTTTAATAAAACACAGCATTTAATTGAATCAATGGTTTTTGAACGCGTTGTTCCAGGCGTCAATTACACTTTTATCAAAAATAAGCAAATTTTTACATCAACTACTGGTTTTGCTAGTATCTACCCAGAAGTTACTCAGCTGAGCCCTTTTGCAGAATACGACCTAGCTAGTTTGACTAAGGTTTTAGCAACAGAAAATGTCTTGCTTAAGCTTTATGACCAAGGCAAACTTAACTTTACTGAGCCCTTGCAGCAATTTATTCCTGAATTTAAAGACCCGCGTGTACGCCTTTATCACTTGCTAACCCATACTAGTGGCATTCGTGGCTGGATCCCCCACCGTGACAAACTAGATCATGATGCCTTACTACAAGCAATTATCAATCTGCCAGTAACTGACGAATTTGAACACAAGATGCGGTATGCCGATACAAACTTTATCTTACTTGGATTAGTTATTAAAAAGATTTTTGGTAAACCTGTCCAAGAAGTAGTCACAGAGCAAGTCCTCAATCAAATGCCGCTTGAAAATACTACTTTTTCACCACAAAAGGATGATTGCGTGCCTACTGCCCTAGTTGATGGCCATGTCTTGCAAGGTATTCCACATGATCCTAAAGCTAGACAACTTGGAATAGATTGCGGTTCTGCTGGCTTATTTTCCAATCTTCAAGACTTAGTTACCTTCGCCCAAGGTTATTTAGGACTAAAGGATGTTTTACCTTATAGTCAAAAGACTGTCAGCCAGCTATTTGATAATAAAAATCCCCAAGGCATAAAACCACGCTCTTGGGGATGGGACCTTCGGTTTGATCCAAAGCAAAATTATCCGATCATTTTGCACACCGGTTTTACTGGTACTTTAATTATTCTTGATCGCATCAAACGCTCTGGTCTAATTTTATTGACCAATCGAGTCCATCCGACTGGACACAACACTGTTTTCTTAGCTATGCGCGAAAAAATTATCCGTAGTTTTATAAACGAAAACGCCAAAATATAATTTATAGAAAAAAGACGGCTGTGTGTCAGTCGTCTTTTTATCTCTCACTAAATTTCATCATCCGTCTAGTATTATAACTTATTTTAACGCTAATGTACTAGTCAAATATTATTTTTCTGCTTTAAACATTTTCCAGTAGCTAATTAAAATGATCAATGCCATTAACAAGGTAAAGTAAAAGGCTGCCTGACTACCTTGAGCTGTCGCCAGTGCATAGGACGCTGAACCCTTTTTCTGCCAAATCGACATAATTGCTGCTAAGATAGTTGTTCCTACAGAACCGGCTAATTGCTGGCTAGTCTGACAAACTGCGGTTGCATCGGCGCGCAATGCTCCTTTTTCTACCTTCAAAGCTTCAGCTAGCGTGTTAGAAAATGACATTCTGTGTCCTAACATTATGATGCCATAAATAATAATGATCATCATCGCAGTCAAATTTAAGCCAAAAATAGCAAATAACAAGCAGCTGATCGCCATTAAGAAGCCACCTAAATAAAGTGGCAATTTAGCTCCTTTTTTATCATATAGGCTACCAAAATATGGATTGAGTAGCCCTGCAATAATACTACCTGGTAGCAAAATCAAACCACCAACTAAAGATGTTTGCTTTCCGACAATTTGGATGTAGTTAGGCAATACAAAACTGATACCAATATTATTAAATTGCAATAAAAAGTAAGCTAACGCACCATAAACAAACGCTTTTTGCTTAAATACGGCTAGATCTAACAATTTCTTGGATGATTTTTTAGATAATCTAACAAATAACCAAATTAAAATTGCAGTCACAATTAATAAAATCCACATTAAAGGATTAGCAAATCCATTACTAATTTGATTTACGCCTAATGTCAAAGTAATAAATGCTATAGCTAAAACGATAAATGATAGCCAATCAAAACTATTTTTAGTTTGTTCATGATACTTACCGACTACAAATAGCCCGGCAACAAAAACAATGATCGCAAAAATTGTAACAAAACCAAAAATCCAGCGCCAGTTAAGATAAAAAGTAGTGATACCGCCAAATGCTGGTCCTAAAGTCGGTGCCATAGCTACTACTAAGCCGGCGATTCCCATGTAAACGCCCCATTTTTTGCGAGGCATAACTTCGGTTACTAAGTTAAACATCAACGGTGTACTTAATCCTGCACCTAGAGCTGAAATCAGCCGACCTAACAGTAAAATAGGAAAATTAGGTGCTACAGCACTAATTACGCTTCCAATCATAAAACCAACGCAAGCAACAATAAACAATTGCCGCGCAGTAAAACGTTCATTCAAATATGAAGAACAAATCATAATAATCGCAATCGCCAATAAATATCCTGTTGTCGTCCATTGAATTATATCCAAACCGACACCAAATTGCTTCATCATCGTAGGAAAAGTGACGTTTAAACTAGTTTCCGTCAAAATTCCGACAAATGACATAAACGCAGCTGATAATACTGCTAAAACATTTTTAGTATTCTCTTTCACGCAAAAATCCTTTCCACAAAAAAAGAAAGAGCAAAAAACCTTTGTTTCCTACTCTTTCTTTAATTAGCACAGCTAATTATATTAATACGCATACTATCAAATATGCTGAGTATTTTTATTAAAGACGCTTAGTTAAATCGTCGTGTAAATCTTCGTAACCTGGTTTGTTAAGAAGACCAAACATGTTACGTTTGTATTCTTCAACACCTGGTTGGTTGAATGGGTTAATGCCATTCAAGTAACCTGAAATAGCAATAGCTAATTCAAAGAAGTAAATCATGTAACCTAAAGTGTGTTCAGATTGATCTGGAATGTTAACAGTCATAACTGGAACACCACCATCAGTGTGAGCCAAAACAACACCTTCATAAGCACGATCGTTTACGTAGTTCAAGCTCTTACCTTCCAAGAAGTTAAGTTGGTCAAGGTTCTTTTCATCACCTGGAATCTTAACATCATGACGAGGATTTTCAACACGGATAACAGTTTCGAATAAGTTACGTAAACCTTCTTGGATGTATTGACCAAGTGAGTGAAGGTCAGTAGTGAAGTTAGCGCTTGATGGCCAGATACCCTTGTTGTCTTTACCTTCTGATTCACCCATCAATTGTTTGCACCATTCACCAAACATTCTAAGACTTGGTTCATAGTTTTCAACAATTTCAGTAGTGTAACCCTTACGGTAAAGGATGTTACGAAGTGCTGCGTATTGGTATGGAGTTGCCTTTGACAAATCAGTGTCAGTGTAATCAGCACGAGCGTCTGCTGCACCCTTCATCAATTCATCAATATCAGCACCAGCTGCAGCAATTGGAAGTAAACCAACAGCAGTGAGAACACTGTAACGACCACCAATGTCATCTGGAACTACAAATTCTTCATAACCTTCAGCATCAGCTTCAGTCTTTAAAGCACCCTTTTGACGGTCAGTAGTTGCGTAAATTCTCTTAGCAGCTTCTTCTTTACCGTACTTCTTAATTAACTTATCTTTAAAGATTCTAAATGCTACTGATGGTTCAGTAGTAGTACCTGACTTAGAAATTACGTTAATGCTGAAGTCCTTGTCGCCTAACCATTCAATTAAGTCGTAAAGGTATGAACCTGAAAGTGAGTTACCACAGAAGACAACAGTTGGCATATCGCTGTCAGCCTTACCATAGAAGTTACTGTTCAAGAATTCAATTGCAGCTTGTGCACCAAGGTATGAACCACCAATACCGATACAAATTAAAACATCTGAATCGTTTTGAATCTTCTTGGCAGCCTTCTTAATACGAGCGAATTCATCCTTGTCATAATCTACTGGCAAGTCAAGCCAACCACGGAAATCATTACCAGCACCGGTACCTTCACGGAGTTCAGTGTTAGCAGCATTTACCATAACTTGCATTTCACTTAATTCATTTTCGTGAACAAATGGAGTTAATTTACTACTATCAAATTTAATTAAACTCATAAATCTGCTTCCTAACTAAATAAAATATTTTTCACAAACCTATTTTAACAATCTTGATTTATAAATACCAGTACATTATAAGCGCATTCAGGCTTTTTTGACAATTTTAAAAATCACATAACCCAAAATTGCTCCACAAGTATTGAAGAAAACATCATCAATATCGCTAACCCCCGTCACCAGCAAAAACTGCAGAGTCTCAATTCCCACTGAAAACAGCATCCCCATCAGTACCGTCCTTAAAAACGTTGCTCTTTTTGAAAAAACAATGGGGAAAAAAATGCCAAATGGCACAAAGCACAAGACATTGCCAAAAGAATTATAAAAGAAATCCAAATGACTGGGAGCATAGACTAATTTCCAAGTTTCCTTCATGAATACCAAGTTAATATCACTCAATGGCCTAGAGAAATTAAAATCAAGCTGCCACGGAAAGTAGGTATTTCTAAAAGTTGTCAGCATCAAAACTAAGATTATGTAAAAAGAAAAGACCCAAACGCTAGCTTCAGACCTAATTGATCTTCTGCGGCGCACCAAAAGAAGCCAAATTAAACGCAATACAGCAAAAATTAAAAAATAAAATATTGTTTTATCCAGCGCTAATAAGGTTAATTTAACTAATGCAAAGTGGTTAATATTAGTTGCATACTGTTTAGCTAAAAAACTATAAAGTGGGCCCAAAAATAGCATACTTTGCCTCTTTCCAAAATATTCATTATAGATTATACCTATTTTCACGGCTGGAAAATCTTAAAAAAAAGATAACTCTTAGCAAATTATTGTTTTAAAAGAGGTGAACCATTAAAATTAAAAGATGTTAAAGGAGCATTATATGGAAAAAAAGAAAATTATCAGTTTTATTCAAACACGAACGGGCTTTTTAACCCTTTTAGTTGTTTGTTTCTGGCTGAAATATATTTTTGCAGCTTATTTTGATTTCAATTTAGGCTTGAGCGACCCGTATCAACATTTCATTATGTGGCTCAGCCCCGTAGGGTCCGCCATCATTTTAATCAGCTTCGGTTTTTATATTCCTAAACCGCTGATCTCTTACATCACAATGTTAATTTTAGACTTTGCCAATACGGCATTGCTTTTTGCAAATATTATCTACTATCGTCAATTTTCGGACTTTTTAACAATTAAAACGATGTCTAACGTTGGTAAAGTTTCGCAGGGTCTAGGTAAAAGTACCGTTGCTCTTCTGCATCCAACAGACATTATTATCTGGATTGATTTGATCGTTATTGTTACTTTACTGATCATTCATAAAATCAAAATTGATCAAAGATCTTATGGTTTATCCACTCCCTTTGCGATTACCTCAGTAGGCGCATTTATCCTAACCCTTAACATTTTTTTGGCAGAAACTTCTCGTCCGCGCTTATTGCGCAACACTTTTGATCGCTCCTATGTCGTTAAATACCTTGGTATTGACACCTTTACCGCTTATGATTGCTTCAAGAGTGCGCAAAATGTTCAAGTCACTAAAAATGCCAACGCTGCAGACTTGAACCAGATTTTAACTTTCACCAAAAAACAAAATGCTGCTCCATCTTCCTCATATTTTGGTATTGAGAAAAACCGCAATGTGATTATCATCCACTTAGAAAGTTTCCAGCAATTTTTAATTAATCTTAAGGTTAATGGCAAAGAAGTGACGCCGTTTCTAAATTCACTTTATCAAAATAAACATACGCTCAGTTTTAACAACTTCTACCACCAAGTTGGTCTAGGTAGAACCAGTGACGCGGAAAACATGCTAGAAACTAGTACTTACGGTATTCCCGACGGATCTTTATTCACTTCTTTAGGTTCGGAAAACACCTTTCAAGCTGCACCGCAAATTTTGCGTCAAGATGGCTATACTTCCGCTGTCTTTCACGGCAACGTCGGTAGTTTTTGGAATCGAAATGATGTTTATAAAAATATGGGCTATAATTATTTCTTTGATAAAAATTACTATAGCTCCCAAAGTAAAGATGCAAGCGGCTATGGGTTAAAAGATAAGCTGCTTTTTGCCGAAAGCGTTAAATATTTAGAGCAGATGCAGCAGCCTTTCTATGCTAAGTTCATTACGGTAACCAACCACATTCCGTTTAACTTAGATAAAGAAGACAAGGACCCTAACTTTAAGACTACAAACACTGCCGACCAAACTATCAACAATTACTTTGAAACTGCCCACTACCTAGATGAGGCATTGCGTGAATTTTTCCACTACTTAAAGTCTTCTGGTCTTTACAAAAACTCAATGGTAGTCATTTATGGTGATCACTATGGGTTAAGTAATTCTGAAAATGAAACCTTAGCACCAATTATTGGTGAAAGCTCTGACACGTGGAATACTTACAATAATGTTCAAATGCAGCGTGTTCCATTCATGATTCATGCCAATAATTTGAAAGGAAAAATTAACCATGAAATTGCTGGTGAAATTGATGTCTTGCCAACACTGATGCATTTGCTCGGTATTAACAATAAAAACTATGTCCAATTCGGTAGCGACATGCTTTCGCCTAAAAGACAAAATTGGATCGTCTTTCGTAATGGGACCATTGTCAGCTCCAGATATATCATAGTTGGTGCTAAAGGAATCAAAGGTACCGTTTATGACCGAGTTAGCGGTAAACAAATCATTAATTTTACTCCTCAAGAGAAAAAAGAAATCTCTGAGCTAGCACAAAAGGCCAAGGCATCATTACACTATTCTGACTTATTAAACAACCACAATTTGTTACGCTTCTACACCCCAACTGGCTTTGTCCCTGCTGATCCAACCCAATTTGATTATTCCGTCAATTATCAAAAAATGATCGCTATCAGAAATGAATTAGCTGGCAATTCCACCTCGCTTTATAGCAGACATCGCGGTACAACTACTAATCTTTACCGTACTGATGCCGCTGAACTAAAAGATAGAAAACAAGAAATTACCCAAGTTCCTGACAGCGTTAAAAATATTAAAGAGAATAAGAATAAGAAAAACAAAAACAGTTCAGAAAATACCAATAACTAAAAAGAACGCACAGACCTTTCAAGAAAAACTGTGCGTTCTTTTTTTAGTTTTTAGCTACAAACTGTTCATAGCCCTTGTCATAAAAGGTCACGGTGAATGTGGAACCTTTACCTGGTGCGGAAAATACTTCTACTTTGCCACCATGTTGCTTAATCAAAGAAGAAACAATCGCAAGTCCCAAGCCTGATTCGCCAGTTCCCATTCGAGCACGCGATGGATCACCCTTGAAAAAGCGTTCAAAAATATACTTAGTCTGATTCTTGCTCATGCCAATACCATTATCCTTAACCGATAATTGTGTTCCATGCTCTATCCGTTTACCCGAAATAATAATTTTGCCATCATGAGTGAATTGAATCGCATTTTGAACTAAGTTAACCATTACCTGGGTAAAACGGTCACGATCTGCATAAATAGGCAACTGATCAGGTGCCTCTACAACCAGCTCATCGTTGGCTTTAGTTGCATTTTGTTTTAATTGCGACTTCAAATCATGCAGAATAATTGTGGCATTAAAGTTAGTCTTAACCAGCATAATTTGATTATTTCGAATCTTTTCATAGTCCAAATTTTCATTGACTAACCGAATTAATCGTTTAGTTTCGCGCTGCATTAACGCGATTGACTTCGGTTTAGAATCCTCTGGGATAGCATCGTATTGCAAGCCCTCTAGAATGCCATTAATTGTTGTCAATGGCGTCCGCATTTCATGAGCAGCATCAGCCATGAATTGGTCTCGTCGCTCTTCCTGAGCCTTAACCTCTTCGTTCGACTGCTTCAAAGCCTGCACCATTTTATTGAAATTCTCAGCCAATTGATCAATTTCATCGCTATCTTTATGCTCAATTTGCACATTAAAGTTACCTGATGCAACTTTTTGCGTAGCACGTGATAATCGCTTAATTCGTTTAGTTGAATAATAAGAAATAATAAAGCTCAGCAACAATCCAACCGCTACAGTAATTAACAATGCACGCAACAAATTGCGTTTAGCCATTAAAATCGGTCGCTCAACATGCTTTACTCTCGATCCTATCCAAACAATGCCAACAAGATTTTTGCCATTCATCCATGGAACCAAAACCCCCGTGTAGGCATCCTTAGTTGAACTAATCGGTGAATTTTCATTATGATTATTTTGAATTCTAATCTCTTGCCCATTTTTTAAAGTAGTAAAAACTTCTTGCGAAAGCTGAATTCTAGCCTTTGTTTTGGGATAAATCTGCTCATTTTTATCATTAAAAATACGTAAATGAGCATCATCACCACGAAGAATATATTCTAATTGATTCAGGAAGTTATTGCTAAGTAATGCAGTTCCATTTTGGCTATCAGCTTCTGCCAAGTTTCCCAAAGAGTTAGCGTAGCTTTCCATCCGCTGGTAGTTTTGCGTATAAGCTTGATTACGCGCATAACCAATCTCTGAGTAACCAATAATCGAGATAGTTGTCACAATAATGAGTAAGAAACTCAACATATTTTGGTAAATTAATTTCATTATTTGACCTGCGAATCATCAAACTTGTATCCGACGCCCCAGACAGTTTGGATCACCTTGGCACCAACCTTCTCTAATTTCTGTCGAAGCTTTTTAATATGAGCATCAACAGTTCTTTCTTCACCATAATACTCATAGCCCCAAACTAGTTCTAGTAATTGGTCACGAGAAAAGACTTGTCTAGGCTTTTGTGCCATTGTATACAGCAAATCAAATTCTTTTGGTGTCAAACCCATTACCGGCTGATTATCAAATAAAACTTCTCGTCTATTTTTTGAAATTTGTAAATGATCAGTTGTAATTTCATAATCTTGATTATCTTTGTGCGGATTAGTTGGTTCTTCTTCCATCATTATCCGACGATGCAAGGCCTTGATTCGTGCAATCAAAGCAATCGGACTAAAAGGCTTAGTAACGTACTCATCGGCACCAATTCCTAAGCCTAATACCTGATCAGATTCGCTTCCACGCGCAGTAAGCATAATTATCGGTACTGTTGGCGAAATTGCCCGTACTTCTTTAGCTACTTGAATCCCATCTTTTTTAGGTAAGTTCAAGTCTAGCGTAATTAGATCATACTTATCTGCATTTTCTTTAAACATATCGACAGCTTCGACACCATCGACAGCAATATCTTGTTGCCAACCTTCTTTTTTGAAGAACATTCCCATCATTTCAGCAACAGAAGTGTCATCTTCAACCATTAATATTCTCAAATTCATTATTGATCCCTAAATCCTTTTGTTCTCTGACGTTTCACTTGATCAGGATCGACATAATCATGTGGCAATTCATGGCGCTCATACAGAAATTTCTTCAAACTTTTTTCGGTACAAACGATTGGCAATAAGATAAATAAATAAAATGTTAACAGCCAAATGAGAAAATAGCGATCCCAATTCAAATAGTGAATGATTACTCCTAACAGTGCTTGAATAAACCCAAACAGGATACAATACCAGCTTGCCCGTTTCTGAGCAAACTTAAAACTATCCTGGTTAACTTGCGCAAGATAAGATAAATAGCCATAAATTCGGTTGGGCCTTTTGGCTGGCGTAATCAGCCAAATCAACCCTACCGCCACCATAACTAAGCCACAAGCGACATAGATCACGATTTCTCACTCCTAATTCTGATAAATTTAAACGGTTATTCCTCACCTGGTGCAGACATAACTATTCTCATTTTACCAGTGAAAGTGAAATTCTTCATCTCATTTGGAATAATTAAATTAGTTCCCATCTTCAAATCATATGACTTGCCATCAGCTTTTAATTTTCCTTCGCCTTTGATAACGGAAACTAACAGGTATGGATGATCCTTTAAGCCGGTCTTCCAAGTACCATCAAGGTCAATTTGCCACAAATAAAAGTGTGGTGAAAGTGGTGGTTCAACCAATGTCTTAATTTCTGCATCTTGATCTTGGCTAGTCTTAACATCTAACTTAGGATCAACATGGGGAACAGTGGTCACATCAATTGACTTTTGAGTATGAAGCTCACGCTTTTTACCATCCTTGCCCACACGATCGTAGTCATACAAGCGGTAAGTTACATCACTTGACTGTTGAGTTTCAATTACTAAGCATCCCTTAGTTAAAGCATGAATTGTACCTGCTGGCACATAGAAGAAATCGCCTGCTTTAACCGGAACTTTTCTGAGCAACTTATCCCATTCGCCTTTGTGGATCATATCAGCTAATTCTTCACGGCTTTTCGCATGATGACCATAAATAATATAAGCACCTGGATCAGCTTGCATCACATACCAAGACTCAGTCTTACCAGAATCATTTTCTACTTTGCGAGCATAATCATCATCCGGGTGTACTTGAACTGATAAATTATCATTAGCATCTAAGAATTTTACCAATAATGGAAATTCCTTGGCCTTAGGGTTGCCAAACAATTCCGGATGCTTCAAGTAAACATCCCGCAATGACATTCCCTTAAGTGGCCCATCTGTTACAGTTGACGCGTCATCCTTGTAACCTGAAATAATCCAAGCTTCTCCAACTTTTCCTTCTGGAATATCATAGTGAAAAATATCATCTAATTTACGTCCACCCCAAATTTTTGGTCTAAAGTATGGGGTTAAAAATAATGGTTCCATTTAAATCACCTCAATTAAAGTATAAACTTTAAGGTAGAATAAATGAAACCCTTTTCTTAGATATATGTATACTATTTGTTTTACATGTAAAGCTACTTGTTATACTTATGAATACCTGTAGCTAATCTTTGCATCCCATCCTTGACCATCGTCAAAGGACAAGCTAGATTAATTCGAATAAAATCATGGCCATTTCCACGATAAACACTACCAGCTGAAATAATCAGCCCAGTTTCTTGGCGAATGAACTCTGCTAATTCCTGTGAATCAGTACTGATCTTTTGCAGATCGATCCACATCAAATATGTCGCATTGCACGAAATGATTTGTACTTCAGGAATGTTTTTTTCAATAAAATTCTGCACATACGCAAAATTTTGCTTTAACTGTTTTTTCAAAGCATTAAGCCAATCATGGCCTTGCTCATAAGCCGCAATCGTTGCTGGAATCGCCAATAAATTAGGCTCGGCTACTTCATCACTATTTAAACCGCGGCTAACCATATTCCGTAAGTTCTCATCAGGAACAATTGCCGTAGCAGCATGAAGAGCAGCAACATTAAAGGTTTTACTTGGAGACACTAGTGAAATCACACTATTTTGTGCTTCACCTGTTACAGAAAAGGCTGGCGTGTAATCTGGACCTTGTCTAACTAGATCACCATGAATCTCATCCGATAGTAATGTTACATGATATTGGTGACAAAGATCCGCAATTTTTTGTACTTCTTCACTAGTCCAAACTTTTCCTACTGGATTATGTGGGTTACAAAAAATCATCAAAGTCGTTAGCGGCTCAGCTAATTTTTGTTCCAAGTCAGCCCAGTTGATCGAATAACTTTTACCATCGAAAGCTAAATCACTCGACAAAACATGGCGCCCATTATTCAAAATGGAATTATAAAAAATATTATAAACTGGCTCTTGTACTAAAACATTATCACCAATATGTGAAATACGGCGTACAATTGATGAAATAGCAGGGACTACTCCAGTAGTAAAAATCATCCAATTTGTTTGTGGCCGATGATTATGTTCTGTTTCATACCAATCAGCGACAGCATTAAAATAATCTGCTTGTGGGAACTCATAACCAAATGCACCTAATGTCAATTTTTGTTGCATTGCCTCGATAATTTCAGGTGCCGTCTTAAAGTCCATATCGGCAATCCACATTGGTAATTCACCAGACTTCACATCCCACTTTACTGAATCAGTCTTTGATCTATCTGGTGCATTTTCAAAATCATATTGCATATATCTCACTAATCCTTTGGTGTTTGGTTCGTATCAGAATGAACAATTTTTGTACCTATTTTCGGGCAATCAAGCTCGGTTTTAGATGGATCTACCTTATCTGGATCGATAATCAAAGTACCAATCTCAGGTACCGTAATTTTACCAGAAATTGGGTTTTTAATACTATCAATCTTTGTATTAAGCTCCACATCTAAATTAGAAACATATTCAAAAGCTAAATCTGTATGAATCAAGGAACCATTCTTAATCTCCAGGTGATCAATGTAGTTCAAGCCCTGATCACTTTCAATTTTACAATTAATTAACGTAATGTTGTTAGTATTCCAAGCTAAATATTCACCATCAATAATTGAATCGTAAATCGTGACATTATCGCAATTCCAAAAAGCATCTTTAGAGATAAAAGTTGAATTATGAACTTCAATGTTTTCTGCACCATCAAAAACATAATTTCCCACAATGGAAACGTGATCAAGATAAATATTCTGGCTATCTTTACCAAAATAATCACCATTAATTTGAGAATTGGTAATCTTAATATCATTACAAGTCCACATTGTTTCTTCTGCGTTAGCAAAATGAACATTATCTAAAATAATATGACTTGTCCTTCTGAATAATTTAGGTGCCTGTAAAGCACTATTTTTAATTGAAATATTCTTGGTATACCAAATTCCAGACCGTGACATAGTTTCAAACGTGGTATTTTCAACTTTCACATTTTCATCATACCAAAGTGGATATTTTCATTTAAAAATTGAATTCTTTAATCTGATATTTTTAGCTTCTTTTAAGGGAGATTCACCACTGCCAAATGTAATACCATCAAGGATTGCATCAGTTAATCCATAAAGAATTCTTTCACCTGCAAAATATTTATTCTTATATTCAATCATTATGCTTCACCTTTTCGCTGTTTATCTAAAGTAAGTTTTAAGTTAGTATTTATTATATGATTTCCTTCCTATAATGTTTAATACTTATTTTTATGGGTAATGCATAACATAAATTTATAATGCGAATCGAGATTTCGGTTAAACTTCGGTCAAACGGATATCTTAACAAAACAAAAAACCGCTCTAGAACAACATCTAGAACGGTTATCTATGGAGATGAGGGGAATTGAACCCCTGTCCAAACGCATCTCGTCACTGACCTCTACGATCATAGTTATATTACTTGAACTTCACTAGCTCAAAACGCCATATAACAGGGCTAGGATGGGCTAGCTAACCTGTTAAGACTCTTTTTAACTATTCAGGTGAGGTAGTTAAACGTAACTCGCTAAAGTTGATACTCGGTGTCAGCCACGAGTAAACCGACAAGGAGCAACACATGCGCTTAAATTAAGCAGCTAATGCGTAAGAATTTTTGTTATTTGCAGTTATATTTAACTGTAACGTTTTTACGTAGTCGTAACCTACGAACCGCAGTCAATGCGGGTCTACGCCTGTCGAATCCCAAAACATCCCCTTGAGATACTTATTCATTATAGCATAGACACACATTACATGCGATAAAAATGCTTAATCAATATTAGTCAAACGTACCACATCACGTTCAATCATCAATTCTTCATTAGTTGGGATAACCATTCCTGCAACTTTGGAATCTGTTTTTGTGATTAGTCCTTCACTAACACTTTCATTAGCTTCATTATCTACAACAACACCCATATATGCGAAAGCGTCAAGAACCGCTTTTCTCACACCAGTATCATGTTCACCAATACCAGCAGTAAAGATAATTGCATCAACGCCGCCCATTTCGGCAATATAAGCACCAACGTAGCGAATAATACGATTAATGAAAATTTTTCTTGCTAACTTAGCCCGTTCGCTATCACTTTCACGCACATCGCGCATATCTGGTGAAATTCCTGACAAGCCCAACAAACCAGACTTATTATTCATGATATAAATCATTTCATCCATCGACTTATGCTCTACCTTCATTAGATGTTGCACGAGTGAAGGATCGATATCACCGGTTCTAGTAGCCATTGTAATTCCGGCAATTGGACTAAAGCCCATTGAGGTATCGTAAGACTTGCCATCCTTAACTGCAGTAATTGATGCGCCTGATCCCAAGTGACAGATGACTAACTTTAAGTCTTTTAAATCTTTACCTAGTAATTTAGCAGCACGCGGTGCTGTATAGCGAATTGAAGTACCATGAGCACCATATTTACGTACACCATATTTTTCATAATATTCATAAGGAAGTGAATACAAATAATGTACTGGATCAAGATTACGGTGATAAGTAGTATCAAAAACCGCAACTTCTGGCACATTTGGTAAAACATTCATAAAAGCTTCAATTCCGCGAGCCTCAGCAGGATTGTGAAGCGGAGCATAATCTGACAATTCGTAGATCTTAGGCAGATTTTCCTTAGTAATAATAGTAGAATCCTTAAAGTACTCTCCACCATTAACAACACGATGTCCTACACCGACAATTTCAGTTAGTTCTTCAACAACATGGTATCCTTTTAAAAACTTGATCAATAAGCTAACTGCAGCTTCTTGATCTGGGATTTCAGTTTTTTCAACGTGCTTAGTACCATCAGCTAACTTAATCTCAAATGATGAATCTTCAAGACCTACACGATCAGCCATTCCTTTGGCAAGAACCTTTTCATCTGGTAATGAGAATAATTTGTACTTAAAAGATGAACTACCAGAGTTAATTGCCAAAACTTTTTTCATAAAAATTAATTCCTCTTCTTTCAAAAAAATAAGTGCTTTATCAATTAATGATTAATCTTTGCATACCACTCGTTAAGTTTAACATTAAATTGAATTAAAGCCTCTTCTTTTTTCAAGGAACCAAGTTTGGTAAGCAAAACTTCACTTGCTTTGGCCTCATCACCGTGATTTTGGAAAACTAAAACTGACTTTTGATTAAACTTGTTCTTAAACATATCATCTGGCAACTCTACAATCGCCTTCAAATAGACTTTCTTAGTTAACCATGGCATAAAATCAGCGCCAATCTTGCCTGACAAAATAGACTTGGGAACTACCAAAAAGGCATAGCCGTTAGGCTTTAAATTATTAATAATTTGTTCGATTAACAACAAATGAGCAAAAGAATGACCTTTCTTAGCCTGATTTTCAAAATTCTTGGCATTCTCATCAACTGGATAATAGCCTACAGGTAAATCACTTACAATTGCATCAGCGTTAGGACACATCCAAGGCATTAAAGCGTCTTGATGATATAACTCAATGTCAATATTATTCAGATGCGCAGCCACATCTGTCAAACTTAACATATCTTCATCGTTATCAATCCCTACCAATTGATAATTATCCTTAGAATGATTGAGTGCCTTAAGTTGAGAAATAATTGAAAACAACAAATTCCCGGTACCCACGGCAGGATCAACGATTTCCATCTTTTGATCTTTTAATAATTTATGCATCAACATTGCTACTACTGTAGCAATTGCAGGTGGAGTAGGCATTTGGTTAACATCAAAGCCATCATCATTAACTGCCTTTAAAGTTAGAAAAGTAAAGACTTGAGCCTTTTCTTTTTGGCTAATTTCGTCATAATCTATTGCTTGATACTTTTGACTTAATTCAGCCACTGTTTTTTCATCCGGTGCACCATTTTCAACCTTAATCTTGCCACTTTCTAAGTTATCAAAAGTCTCTACTAAGGCTTCTGTAAATGAAACATTTAATGCCGTTTGCAAAGTTTGCACACAGTCTAAAAACTGATTAAAAAGTTTTTCAAAATTTTCCATAGCGGTCCCTCCATACCTTAATTATTTTATAGAAAGGGATAAAGAGGTGCAAGGAAAGTCAATCATCCGTTAAGCATTCGATAATTAGGCGATTGTTCTCCATGCTAGCATGATAAATATCTTGATACATTTTGATAAACAAAAGCGTGGTCATTAAAACTAATACACTACTTAGTAAGGCACTGCCTTTTACGTTATGCGTCTTTTTCTTTGGTTTTAGCATTTTTCTTTTCCTGTTCCTCATCAAGCTGAAAAACTAAATCTGATGCACCCTTATTTTTCTCTGTTACCCTAATAATGATGCTATCTTTAGTGGTTTTAAAAGCAGCCTTTTCAACGTTAAATAATAACGGCATATAGCCTTTCCCTGCACCAGATACTTTAAGTACGTTCTTTTTATAGTATTCAATTCGGTAAGTAGTTGCATCGCCTTTTTGATCGATGCACTTAAAGGAAGCACTATTACTTATAGCTAATTTAGTTACTGGATACACTGCCTTAATTTTGTCAGCCCGCATAAAATTTTCTAGCTGTACATAAGCATAGGCTACTTCATTGACATGCTGATTTTGATTCAAGTTTGCTTTTTTAACACTCAACAATAAATTTTGTAAAATTAGCAGCACCATCATAGTAATAAAAAGCGAAAACATTGCTTCAGCTAACATAAAACCTTTACTCTTTGACCGCAAAAGTTTGTTTAGTCGTTGCATCCCAAACATGATTACGTCCTGCCTTTTGATAAATTCGATCGTGAACTGTTACTTGCTCCAGGTCAGTTTTAGTCAGTATATGGTAAGCATAAGCACGATCTGTTTTTAATTCCATCTCACGACCATTTTTCTGATTTTCAGCTACAGTTATATAAAAGCAACTAACAGCAATCACAGCAATTATAATTGCTATAAAGCTCTCAATTACTAGAAATCCTTTAACTTTTATCATTCCGCTACTCTCCCCCACAGCATTTGATATTTCAGGCTTTTTTCCATTCCGTAGCCACTAAAAGTCACCGTACCTGGTTTAGAATAACCAGTCAGGTTGAATTTAAAATGATCCAAGCCAGTAATTTTGATATTTTGATCAACTGGAATACTTTTGTGATATTTTCCGCCAGAGAATAAAATTTGATTGGATCTAGCTAGATATGATACGCCAATAGTAACCTCCTTGATCGTACTGTACCTCGAAGTTTGATCAAGTGCCGTCGTAACTCTTTTAACAGTATTATCAAAAATCAGTTTTTCTTGATATCTTTTTAACTGCAAACTACCAATCAACAAAATGCCACAGCAAACACCAAGTGTAATTATTACTTCTAGTAGGGAAAAGCCGGCTAATTTATTTCTTTTCAACAACTTCGCCACTGTCTAACGTGAAATTCTTTTTAGCTTTAGTAATTTGATCACCAGTTAAGTAATCGTCCTTTTTTAGATCTTCAAAATCTTTAGGTTCACCATATTTATCCTTATATAACTCAACTTGCGTTTGCACAGTAGTCCTAAATGCATCCGCAGTTTTAGTTTCAGCATTCTTCTTTTGATTAATCAAATTAGGCACAATTAGCAAAATCAAAATCACGATAATGGCAATTACCACAACCATTTCAATCAAAGTAAAACCCTCTTGCTTGCGGCGCTTAGCCATAATGTTTGCTAAATACTTCTTCATCTTCTCTTTCATTTTTAACTTAATCCTCTTCTTCACTCTATTTTTTTACTTTTATCTTTAACGTCACTTTTTCTATAGTCCTTGCATCATTGAATACATTGGTAATAACAGCTTCAAATACATTCCAATAATGCATAAGCCAATTAAAATAAAACAAGCTGGTTGAACATTGACGACTAATTTCTCAATTTTTTCAGTTAAATCCAAAAATAGGCTACGTCCTAATAACAAACAGCGCTTACTCAAGCTCTTTCGCTCAGAGCCAGTCTGCAATAAAACTAATAAACTATTAGGCAAAAAATCCTCTGCATTAATAATTTCTTCTAAATTTTTTCCTTCAGCTAAATCGTGCCCTATCTTTTGTCCCAGTGCTTGCTGCAATGAACCTTTCTCTTGATCTGCCGCATATTCGCACATTCGCTGCAATGAAAAGCCACTAGCTAGCAGCAGTCCAATGTCATAAACCAACAAATAATGAATATACAGCATAACTACCTGCCCAATTAACGGATATTTACTCAGTTTTTTCATTGATGAATAATCCTGTTTATTGAGCAAAGTAACGATCTTAGCAAAAAAATATAAGCCCAGCAATACAATAATGATCAGACCAATCATGACCATATCTCCTGAATGATCACTGCTATCGCTGAATTGTGTCGAAATAAACGATTGCATAAAGACCAGTAAAATCACCATCATTATCGCTAAAACCAACGGATAAGATAATTCAGCCCGCAGTTTTTTCATCTGCTCCTGTTTTAGTCGATTCAACGTTGCTAAATGCTGCAAACATTCAACTAGGGTTCCTTGCTGTAAAGCCAAATTAACCTGAGTTACTGTCGTTTTAGAAAAGCCTAGTTTAAGCAGTTCAGTACTAAAACTTGCTCCTTCTTTCATGCGACTAGCCATTCTTTCCATCAACTGACGCCTTTTTGGCCACAATGCCGGCATTAATTCAATTGAATTGAGCAAAGAAAAACCATTATCCAAACTATGTTTTAAATAATCCAAAAAGGCCAATTGTTCTTCGCCATTTAACTTATCCTTTTTGGAATTGCCAATATACTTCATGATTAATTTCTCCTCCTTTCCACAAACGCTCTAGATTTTCCTGCCAATTAACGAATTCACCACGAACCGATTTGCCTAGCTCTTTTTTTAGCAAAGAATCTGCCGCAATATCCATCAAGCACTTTAATTTTCCTTGACTGACTAATAATCGCTGATACGACACTGCAGTTAGACAATTTGTCAGTTCGTCACACCTAATACCTAATCCCTCTAGTCGAGAAATAGTTTGCAAAGTACTTTTAGCATGAACTGTCGCAAAAACCAGGTGTCCACTTAAAGCTGCATCAACTGCTAAACGTGCTGTTCCTTGATCACGAATTTCTCCAATAATTAAAATATCTGGACGATGCCGTAATGCCGCCTTTAATAGGTTTTGGTAATCAATTCCCGCTTCGTTATTGACTTGTGCTTGCAAAAAAGAAGATTCATGGATTTCAACAGGATCCTCGATTGTCATCACTACTTTGTTTTGGCTCATTTTCTTAGCAATTTCATACATTGTCGTTGTCTTGCCCGAGCCAGTTGGACCACTAGTAATAATCAATCCGCGACTCTTAGCCAACTTTTCAATTGTTCCCAGCTGCTCTGGAATAAAATATTGACTATGGTCAATCCCATAGATGACTCGAATAACCAGTGACTCTTGATCGGAAAAATCTCCTAAGCTAGATAAACGCAAGAAATATTCATGTCCTTCATTCTCATATGTCATTGCGCCAACCTGCGGGCGACGATGTTCTGCAATATCCATCTGAGCACTGTACTTAAAAAAATTGATAATTTCCTTTCCCGTCTCCAAAGTAAAACCTGCATATTCAATTAGACCCTTACCGGTCCGAAATTTAACCATCAAGTTTTCTTTTTTCGGGAAAAAGAAAATATCACTTGCTTTAACTTTAATTGCCTCAATCAATAATTCATTGACAATTTCTTTGATCTTCATAAAAATCCTCCTTTTTTGCCTCACATTATTTATTACGCAAAAAAAGTCGATTTTTTTGTGAGAAATTGAAAAAAACACAAAAAATTTTCTCAACTCTAAAAAACGTTGATCTAACAGCATTTTAAGATTAAAAAACCATTAAAAAAGTGCACAAAAAAATAGCTTAGCCATTGGCTAAGCTATTTCATCATTAACTAATTAATCTTCATCAGCCGCTGCAGTATAAACATTTTGAACATCGTCACTATCTTCAAGAGCATCAACTAAATGTTCAAATTGTTCCTTCTTATCTGCTGGAACTGGAGTGGTGTTTTGTGGAATCATAGTTAATTCAGCATCTGCTAGTTTGTAACCATCCTTAATTAAGGCGTCACGTACACCTGCAAATTGCTTTGGATCAGTGTAGATTTCGTATGCATCATCACTAGTTTGAAGATCGTCACCACCAGCATCCATAACATCAAGTAATACTTGATCTTCATCAGCATCAGTAGTTGAACGATCAATTACAATGTAGCCTTTACGGTCAAACATGTAAGCAACTGAACCAGTAGCACCAAGTGAACCACCGTTACGAGTGAAAGCAACACGAACGTCTGAAGCTGTACGGTTCTTGTTATCAGTCAAAGCTTCAACAAAGACTGCAACACCACCTGGAGCGTAACCTTCGTAAGTAATTTCGTCGTAGTGTTCTTCTGAACCACCTTCGGCCTTCTTGATGGCACGCTTGATGTTATCCTTAGGCATGTTGTTTGAACGTGCCTTATCAATTACCATACGTAATGTAGGATTCCCATCAGGATCAGGACCACCACTCTTTGCAGCCATATAAATTTCACGAGATAACTTTTGGAAAATTTTACCTCTCTTTGCGTCTTGCGCATTCTTGCGGCCTTGAATATTGTGCCATTTTGAATGTCCTGACATAAGGATCCTTCTTTCTTTTTTCTAATATTAATTAACGTTATTATCTTAACTCACAGTACTTTAAAATTCAATGGTGTCAACCATTTAAACTTGTTTTTTCTGGTCAAAAAATCTGTGTTTAATAAACAATACTAGCATTATCAGCAAAATTGCCGTTAAAGCCCCTGCTCCATCAAGCATTACATCGTGCACGCTCGGTGTTCTATCACCTGTTAAAAATTGATGATATTCATCAAACGCAGCAAATGCAATTGCCATAAACCAAGTTAAAACTGGTGCTACCCATTTGATTTTGAAAATTCTTCTTAATCCTAAATAGCCAAAACCACCTAGTAAAAAGTAAGAACCAAAGTGAGCCATTTTGCGTAAAACAAATTGGGCCAGCCCTGCTCGACCATCAACTTGCACATTGTGAATACGACCACCGTAAGTAAAATCCCAGCCAGCAACGATATTCTCTAACCAGCCAAAATAACGGTTAATTTTATTGTCATGAATTTCCTGCTGTTGATAAGTCATTGAACTAGAAATGAACAATGCAACTAGCACCAATAAAGCAAGCAGTAAAAAGATTTTTTCTCGTTTAGTAAAATGAAATTTATCCATTGCTATTTCTTCTCTCTTTTTTACTTCTTACTTTAACAAAAAAAAGGGTTAAACTTGACCCGTTTTATAAATTATTTAACTTTGCTTAATGCTTCATCAATTGGTGTGTCCCCATCATGCATAATAATTACTTGATGAATCGTATTATCATACTTTAGGCTATCAACCAATACCTGAGCAACATCATCAATCGAATTTTCTCCACCTTCTGGAGTAAATGATGTCTTACCCGTTGCTGGCTTCTCCATTAAGTTACCTGGTTGAATGATCGTATAATCCAAATTAGTATTATGAATTAACCATTCATCGGAAAAGTACTTAGCAATATCATAATCAATAATGCTTGCAAGAGAAGGAATTTCTGCCCACTTGTCTTGGTCAAGCGCAAAGGCGGAGCTTAGTTGAACGTAACGCTTAACGCCATTAGCTTCAGCAGCCTTCATCAGCTTAACTGCGCCATTTAAGTCAGTTTGCAATAAGTCCTTTCCACGAGAACCTGCTACAAAAATCACTGCATCTGGGTGACCAATTTCATCCTCAATCTTTGCCAATGAATCATGAAAATCTAAATGTTGAACAGTCACATGTTCTGGATCGACGACTTCTACAGCATTTTCACGTCTAGCTGCAGCAATTACATCGTATCCTTCATCAACTAATCTTTTAATGACAGCCTTACCAACACGACCTGTTGCACCTGCTACAAGTACTTGCATAATCAATTTCTCCTATTCATTGTGAAGTTTACCAACTAGCCTTCTTAACACCTGGAAGTTGACCTTGATGAGCCAATTCTCTCATGCATTCTCTGCATAAACCAAACTTCCGATAAACTGAATGTGGTCGCCCGCAGCGTTCACAACGGGTGTACTCTCTAGTTGAATATTTTGCTTTTTGCTTATTACGAATAATTTGTGATGTTTTTGCCATATTAAACCTCTATCTACGTCTTTCTATTCTTTGAGGCGACGGCTTCTTATCTCTAGTTAACAATCCCAACGCCAAAATAATAATTCCAATTGCCATTACTTGTCCAGTCATACGTTTTTCTTCCTTTCAATTTGCTTTATTAGTCTCTTACTTTTCGTCAGTAATTATTATACCACTTACATTTAATAAGTGAAGCATTTTTATCAAAAAAATAGAAAGCGCTTAACACTAGTCATCAACACATATAATAGTTAGAATCTATTTAGATACTTTCACAATGAGGAGAAAAAATGAACGAAAAATGTAAAAACAAATCGCCAGCCTTCTTATTCTTTTAAGAGAGTAAAAGTTTTTAAAGAGAAGGATGAAAATTAATTGGACGATTTAACTTCAACAAATAAAATGAAGACCATCACTTGGCCTGTTTTGACCCTAATGGCTTTATGTACAGTTATCGGTTTAGACGATATCATGTACAACTTTCAAAACCAAGGGATGCCTGTTATCACCTCTTGGATTATCATGTGTTTACTTTATGTCACACCTTATTCACTAATGGTAGGGCAACTAGGTTCTACTTTTGATAAAGAAGGCGGCGGACTTTCTTCATGGGTACGTGGTACTGACGGTGAATTCTTAGGTTACTTCACGGCTTGGACTTATTGGGCTGCTTCCATTCCTTATGCAGTTGACTCTGCCAATGAAATTATCGTTGACTTGGGTTGGGCTGTAACTGGAACTAAAGACTTCCAAGATAAGATCCCAACTTCATTGTTTGCAATTTTAACCTTTGTAGTGTTTATTGTCTTTATCATTGTCGAACACCACTTTTCTAACTCAATGGAATTTCTTTCTACGATTGGTGGTGGATTGATGATTATCATGGTTATCTTATTCGTGATTTTAGCCTTCTTCGGCTTGGTTAAATCTGGTGGCCATATGGCAACCAAAAACTTTGGCTTCCATTCAATTGTGCCTAACTTCAACTTACACTACTGGTCAACAGTTGGTATGTTGATTTACGCCATGAATGGTTGTGAATTGGTTGCACCATACGTAACCAAGATGAAAAAACCTAAAACTGATTTTCCTAAGGCCATGATTGCTTTAGCCGTAATGACTGCCTTCTTGACTATCTTAGGTTCATTTGCCTTAGGTATTTACTTCGACGCTAACCATATTCCTAATGACTTGAAGATGAATGGTGCTTACTACCTCTTCGATATGTTAGGTAAACAATTCGGCATGGGCCACTTCTTGCTTTACTTCTGGGCTTGGACATCATTGTTCTTCAACTGTGCTTTGGTTGCCGTCTTACTTGACGCAATGACCAGAATGTTGATTTCAGATACTGGCGACAAGTACATGCCTAAATTCTTGCGCAAAAAAGACAAGAACGGCTTACCAGTTAACGGCTATATCCTAACCGTTGCTCTTTCATCATTCATTATGATCTTAGGTATTTTCTTACCCGATATGAATGATATTTTCAATTGGTTATTAAACCTTAACTCAATCATTTCACCAGGTGTTACTTGCTGGATCTTCTACTCATTTATGAGAATTAGAAAGAATTCCAAGAAGTTTCCATCACAATATGTTTATATTAAAAACGATAAGTTAGCTTGGCTTGTCGGTTTACTATTACTATTAGTCACTGCTGCTGCAACTATCCTTGGTTTTGCACCACAAGATGTTAAGCAAGGAACTGGCTTATGGTGGTATGAATTAATCATTAATATCGTTGCCGTAGTTGTCTTAATTGGTTTGGGTGCTATCTTACCAGGTATTAGACGTCGTGAAGTTGAATACGGTGTTGCTTTTGATAAAGCTCAATGGATTTGGATGGGAATCTTGATTATCGGTTCAATCATCTTAGATATTTGGTTAGGTAGCACAAAATTACCGATGAGAATTGCTTTGATTGTTATCGAAGCAGTTGTTGCTTTGATTTTGACTTGGTTAGTTGGTAGAAGAAAGCCAGCTAATGCTACGAAATAATAAATTATTCTATTCAAAAAGGAAGGCACGCACCTTCCTTTTTCTTATACATATTTTTTCAAAAATTCACTTACACGACGTTGATATTCTCTAGGGTATGTCTCAAAAGAACGAGCATGTTTTGCCTTTTTAGCAATCCACAACTGTTTTGGCCCTTTAGCTGCCTTGTAGTTTGCATAAACCATTTTCGTCGGCACAAACGGATCTTTCCCACCATGAATAAACAACATTGGCTTATTATTTTTCTCGACAGAATTAACCGCCGAAGCATCCCCTAAATAAAAGCCTAGATTTGCTTTAGCAATAACACTCAATCCATTCACAAAAAATTGACCAACTGGACCGGGCAAATGATAAATATCCTTAGCTTCATGCAAAAATTCATCCTTAACACTAGTATAGCCACAATCTTCAATATAAGCCTTAACCTGGCTCGGCATCTTAATACCACTTGCCATCATCGTCGTGGCTCCACCCATGCTGACACCGAAGATGACAATCTTCTGCTTTTTGCCTTCCTCAGCAATCAACTTTCTCACCCATTTACGCACATCATACTTTTCAGGCCAACCATAGCCAATATATTTTCCCTGACTTTGCCCATGTGCACGCGCGTCTGGCATCAACACGTTATAACCCATTTGATGGAACATTGCTGCATACGGTCCCATCGTATCCTTGTTATTGGTAAAGCCGTGCAACAAAACAACCGCCTTATCAGAATTTTTCTTCGGAATATAATTTGCATCTAGCCGATAATCACCAGTATTAGACTTAATATACCATCTCTGTTTTTTAGCATCTTCATACCAGCGCTTCTTCTCCGCTAACGGATCTTTTTTATTTTTACTCGAGTATTTATTCAAAACAGCTTTTTTACCAGGCACAAAGGCCACATTGAAAAAATATGCTTCTCCTACTCCAATGAACGCAACTAATACAGCAACGATAATTCCAATCGTCACCCAAAATTTCCTTCTGTGTTTTCTATTCAAAATGTCAACTCCTATATAAAACAGATAGAATTAATTATACGCTTTTAAATTTTATATGGTATATTGACATTTTTATCAAAATATTGCTCAGCCCTGTACACAAAACTTCTAATTTTAGAATAAAAAGATGATGAGATCTGCTGTCTCATCATCTTTTTAACTAGTATAGCTTTAATCTAAATCTGCACCATTTGAAGCAATAACTTTCTTGTACCAGTAGTAAGAATCCTTTGGCATTCTATCTAAAGTACCTTTACCTTCATCATCACGATCAACATAGATAAAACCGTAACGCTTAGACATTTGACCGGTACCAGCTGATACTTCATCAATACAGCCCCAAGTAGTGTAGGCACGGACATCAACGCCATCTTCGATCGCACGATTCATTGCCTTAATGTGCATTCTAAGGTAATCAATGCGGTAATCGTCATGAATCTTACCATCATCACTAATCTTATCAACGGCACCTAGACCATTTTCAACTACCATCATTGGGATTTCGTAACGGTCATACATAACTTCAAGGTAGTATTGCAAGCCATCTGGATCAGTTGCCCAACCCCATTCTGAATACTTAAGGTATGGATTCTTAGCACCAGCGGCGAAGTTACCGCCAACCTTATCTTTTACTTCATGAGTTGTGATAACGTTGCTCATGTAGTAAGAAAAGGTGTACATATCAACTTTACCTTCCAACATATCCTTCTTATCTTGCTCAGTAATGTCTAAGTGAACATTGTGTTCTTTCCAAAGACGCTTAGCAAATGTTGGATACTTACCCTTGCATTGTGCATCCCCACAGTAGAAAATATTTTGTTCCCACATATGGCGGTTAGCCAAAATATCCTTTGGATCTGGGGTTAATGGGTAATCAACGATCCCACAAATCATATTCCCTACCACATAATCAGGATCAATTTCATGAGCCAACTTAACTGCACGAGCACTGGCTACAAATTGATAATGCAATTTTTGATATGCATGTTGGTAAACTTTATCATCAGTCACATTGTTACCAAAGGCACTGAGCATCAGTAAAGTTGAGTTGATTTCGTTAAAGGTTAACCAGTACTTTACTAACCCCTTGTATTCTTCAAACAAAGTTTTAGCATATTTAACATACATATCGATCATTTCACGGTCGCCCCAGTCGTGGTATTTTTCACTGAGGTAAAGTGGATCTTCATAGTGAGAAATCGTAACTAAAGGTTCAATATCATATTTTTTACATTCTTCAAATACTCTACGATAGAAATCAAGTCCAGCTTGATTTGGCTTTTCCTCATCACCCTTAGGGAAGATCCGAGTCCAAGCAATTGATAAACGGAAGGTTTTGAAACCCATGTCCGCAAACATCTTAATATCATCTTTGTAATGGTGATAAAAATCAATCGCTACATGGTTAGGATAATATTCATTAGGATCAATTGCACCAACTGCCCCTTCAGGAAGTCCCGCACCTGGAACTCCTGGTGTTTTTTCTAACTTACCATTTAACTTGTAAGTCAACATTCTAGGTGCATCTAAGCTACCTGCAGTAGTAATATCTGTTACTGATAGGCCTTTACCATCTTCATCATATGCACCTTCGATTTGGTTAGCGGCAGTTGCTCCGCCCCATAAAAAGTTCTTTGGAAATGACATTATGATTCTCCTTTTCTGAAAGCATTTACATTAATTATAGACTAATTGGTTTGAACTTGACCAGTTGTTTTAACTTCTGCGTTACTGCCTTGCAAAGACAAAATTTCTTGACCAACTTTAACTTCACCTTGAGCTACTTGCTGTACAGATTCATATTTCTTAGAATTCGTAACAACAACTGGAGTAGTCACTTCATAGCCAGCAGCCTTAATTTCTTTAATATTAAATTTAACCAATGGATCACCTGCTTTAACCTCTTGACCTTTTTCTACTAAAGTCTTGAAGCCCTTACCTTGCAGATTAACGGTATCCATTCCAATGTGCATTAACACTTCTGCGCCATCTGTAGTGTTAAGTCCGACAGCGTGTCCTGTTGGGAAAACTAAAGCAATCTTACCATCAGCTGGGGCATGAAGCACACCTTCGCTTGGTTCAATAGCAACGCCTTCCCCCATTGCACCGCTTGAGAATACTTCATCTTTAATTTCTGATAATGGTTTTACTTCACCGTTTAATGGTGAAACTAATTTGGTTGAAGGATTTTCCTTTTCTTCACTTAAAATTGCTTGTACAGGAGCACTCTTAGTAATATTAGCTGCTTCATTAGCGGCGTCAGCAACTTTTTGTGCTTGTTTTTTATTATATTCAGCATCAACTGATTTTTTACCAAAGAGCATTTGAAGTGCAAAACCAGCTATAAATGCTACAATACCGGCAATAATTACGCCGACAATTGTTGTCATTGATCCTCCCTTAGGATTAATGTAGGCCGGAATTGCAAAGAATCCCATTGATGGCATAATGTACAATACTGAATGAAAGGCACCAATGATTGCACCTGAGACTGCACCAGCAATACAGCTTAAAACAAACGGCGTTTTTCTTGGTAATGTAATACCATAAATTGCTGGTTCAGTAACACCGAACAGTCCTGAGAAAAATGCACCAGTAGCAGTTTCTTTAAGTTTTTTGTCCTTAGTTTGACGGATAATAGCTAAAACAACACCAATTTGCGCATAACAAACCATGCAAGATAAACCTAGAATTGGGTCATAACCTAATGCGGCTAAATCTGCAGTAGTTACGGCAACGATTCCCCAGTGAACACCGAAAATAACAAGTACTTGCCAAAGAGCACCCATTAATAAACCAGCAATAATTGGACTAAAGTTGTAAACACCTGACATCACTGCACCAATTGCGTCCCCAACCCAAGTCATTACAGGACCAATTACTATAAATGCAACTGGTAAAGCAATAATCATAGTGACAACTGGAACCAAGAACATTTGAACAACTGATGGAATCCACTTTTTAGCCCAGTGCTCAATAATTGAAGCAAACCAAACGGTAAATAATACTGGTAAAACTGTAGAAGTATAATTCATCGTGATAACCGGAATGCCAAAGAAAGTCGTGTGAATCTCTGAGGCAAAAGCCGTTCCTTTAAACAATGTACCTAGAACAGTCTTACTTGCAGCTAATTGAACCATAGTTGGATAAGTTAAGGTCGCACCAATTGCTAATCCGATAAATTGATTCATGTGAAATCTACGTGCTGCAGTTACCCCTAAGAATACTGGTAAGAAGTAGAAAATACTATCACCAATTGCATATAGAATTTGGTAAGTACCTGATTTAGTAGATAGCCATCCCATTGCACCTGCTAAAACTACTAGACCTTTAATAATACCGCCAGCACTAAGTGGAGCTAGAATATCTGTAAAAATGCCTGAAATCAAAGCAACGGCTTTATCCACAAATCTAGAATTATCTTCAACGTCATCATCAGGAACTTGTCCACCGTCATTAAAGCCGCCTTCTTTGACAACAGCATCGTAAACATCAGCAACTTCATTACCAATGACCACTTGATACTGACCACCAGCTTTAACAACAGTTACAACACCATCTGTATCTTTTAAAACATCATCGTTAGCCTTTTTTTCATCCTTTAATTTAAAACGCAAACGAGTTGCACAGTGAACAACACTGGTCACATTATCTTTGCCACCAACATTTTGAATGATGGTCTTGGCTAATTCATCATAGTTCTTAGCCATTTGCCTTTCCTCCTTAAAATAAAAACCCAAGCTACTCAAAAACTAAAGAACATAAATGTTCAACGTCTTTCAGTAACTCGGGTTCATGCCTAATCTTCTTAGTAACATACCTAAGTAACTTAGATATTTAATTATCTTGACGACTAGTTACGCGCCAAATATGTAAAACAAGATAAAATTCATCATCTGAATCTAAATCCCATCCCATTTTTGCATGTAAGTAAGTGGTTATCCGCTCCGCTGTCTCATACGCTTTGCTATATTTGATTTTCATAAAACCTAGCATTGCAGGATCAAGTGAAGCCTCCTCCTTTTGCTTATTTCGTAAAAATCTAACTAACAAAATGCGCAAATGCGAAACAAACCTACTATAGTTAAAGGAGCTCGTATCAAGTTGCATTGAATATTGCAATTGAATAATATCGATTATCCCACGAATCAAATTTGTAATCTGAATTGTTTCTTGTACTTGAGAAACATCACTCTTAGCATTAACCAGGTGATAGGTCATCAAAACCGACTCACTCTGCGGCAATTTAATCTGCATCTCCTGATTAATTAGATTGACCACTTTTTTAGCTGCCGCAAATTCTTTTGGAAAAAGATTTTGAACTTCCCAACTATTGTTAGCGGGAGCTATATCAATATGATCTTTAATTCGCGTAACTGCAAAATCAATGTGATCTGCTAAAGCAAGATACTGAAAGTCATTGAACTTAATCTGAAGCAGAGGTTCGACCAGCTGAAGTACCTTATTAGTTACTTCAATTGTTTTAGGGTCAAAGCCCTTAACTTGATCCACTTCGTCTTTAGTAACGAAGCGACGTTCAATTTTGCTTTCATCAACAGGATCACCTTTTTTTAGACCAAATCCTACGCCCTTGCCTAGGACTATTTCTTCTTGACCTTGGTTATTTTCAATTAAGGCAGCACTATTATTAAATGTTTTAAGAAATTTCATAATAATTCACCACCTTAGCAAAAAAGAAAAAGCTATCACAAATAATGATATACCAACGCAACATTATTTGTAATAGCTAAGACCTGATCGTATCAGTAATCCGCTCACTTACAGTTATTATAATAGCCAACATTGTAAGCGGTGTCAATATAATTTTGTGAAAAAATGCAAAATATTTTACAATGAACTAAAAAGCGAGGTAATTAAAATGAAATTCGTTCTTGCACCTGATTCATTTAAAGAAAGCATGACAGCAAAAGAAGTCTGCATTGCAATGAAAAATGGTATTCAAAAAGTTATTCCCAATGCACAAATAATTGCGGTACCAATGGCCGATGGGGGCGAAGGTACAACTGATTCACTCGTTGATGCTACAAACGGTCGAAAATACCAAATAAATGTTACCGGTCCGCTTAATCAAAAAGTATCAGCTTATTATGGCATCTCAGGTGATGGACAAACTGCAATCATCGAAATGGCACAAGCTAGTGGTCTCTCCTATGTTGCAAAAAGTAAACGAACTCCCGAAACAATTTTAAAGACTACAACTTATGGAACCGGCGAATTAATTAACGCAGCTTTGAAGCACAACGTCAAAAAGATTATTATCGGCCTTGGTGGCAGCAGTACTAATGATGGCGGTGCTGGTATGGCACAAGCACTTGGTGTTAAATTTTTTGATCAAAATCATCATGAAATCACCCAAAAGTTAGCAGGCGGTGCTTTAGATCAAATTGCTAATATTGATCTTTCTTCAATTAATCCTCGTATTAAAGATACCAAATTTTTATTAGCCAGTGACGTAACCAATCCTCTAACTGGACCTAATGGTGCAAGTAGCGTCTTCGGCCCACAAAAAGGCGCAGATGATACAACTGTTAAAATTCTAGATCAAAATTTATCTCACTATGCACAAGTAATTGAACAGACTATTGATAAAAACGTCGCCCAAATTTCTGGTAGTGGTGCCGCTGGCGGCCTAGGCGCTGGCCTGATCGCCTTTACTAACGCCAGTATTCATCCAGGCGTGCAATTAATTGCCCAAGAAACTAAGCTTGAAGCAAAGATCAAAGACGCTGACTATGTTTTTACCGGCGAAGGCGGAACTGATTTTCAAACTAAGTTTGGTAAAACCCCTTTCGGAGTTGCCAAAATAGCCCAGAAATATCACGTACCAGTTATTTCTTTAGCAGGCTATTTAGGTCAAGGTATTGATCAACTCTACGATGAGGGTTTTACCGCTATTTTCGGGATTCTTGCTAAAGCAGAAGATATTGAGCAAGCCCTAAAAGATGGACCAACAAACGTAACCCGCACAACTGAAAATGTTGTCCGTTTAATTGTACAAAAATAAGATGAGCTCGATGCCCATCTTATTTTATTTCGTTAATTTCTTAATTAAGCCTTCACAGCCACGATAAATTTCATTATATGCTGTTTCAAAATCATTTGTATACCAAGGATCATCGACATCAGCATAAGAGCCAGCAAACTCTAAAATTTTATGTTCTTTATGCTCTGGGTCTCCACCAGTAATGCGATTCATATCTGCGAAATTTTCTTCATCCATGCAGATTAAATATTCATAATTATCATAGTCTGAGCGAGTCATTTGACTAGCACGATGACCACGATCATATGGAATATGTTTTGCAACTAATTCCCGTTGTGCACGAGCATCAATCCCATGACCTAAAGCATCCTGCGTAGTTGCTTTAGATTCAGCAGTATATTGATCTGCTAGGTTATTTTCTTTTAACAAATATTGCATCACGGCCTCTGCCATTGGTGAGCGGCAAATATTGCCATGACAAACAAACAGAATTTTTTTCATTACTTTTTCTTCCTCTTAGTTAGTCTATTTATAACCGGCCAAATAATCGCCGTAATAATTCCAACTGTTAAGCCAACCCAAATCTCCTGCGACAAAGTTACAAGAATGCCACTATAAACTCGACTTTGCAATGCGGTCATCGCCTCATTTGAGGCAAGCCACAATGCCACAAATGAAGCAATAGTAGTTAGTGCTAGTGGAATTGACGCCGAAGAGCGACCAAATAAAATCAAAATTGCGGCTAACAAAAATAACAAAGCCACTGCAAAAATTGAATACTCATAAATTGTAATAATATGGTTCACATCTTCTGAATCTTCCTTCAATTTATGATTAATTTGCTTGACTAAATATTCATTGATAATTTCTTCCAACTTACTTTTACTAGTTAAGCCTAAATCTTTAGTGGTCAATTTTCCCTGATCATTATATTTTTCACACAATCTATATAGATCAGCATACGATAAGTTAACTTGATATTTCGGCGGCAATTGTTCTAACAATGTCTTTTCCAAACCAGATGCTTCGAGTAACTCAACCCCTGCCTTCAAATTAGGATTATCTGAGTCATCCACTACTCGATTGATTACTTCTTTGCCCATCGCCTGTGTATCGTTTATTTTTAAACTCACATTGCTAGTCATTAATAACCAAAAAGATACTGCGGCTAGGCCGACCATTATCAAACGTAGTATTATTTTGACGATGTTCTTCATCTAAAAATCTTCCCCTAACATCTACTTTTTTCAGATGGCAAACAATTGCAAGGCACCATGTCAGGAGCATCCTTTTCTTTCAATTTAAGTTCTTGCTGCATCGTCTTAATATCGCCCTTAGAAAGCGGTGCTTCTTTTAGCAACTGAATTAATACCTCACCCTTGTGCATATCACACATGTTTTGCATCATATGTAAAGTAACTTCAGACATCATTTTGCGCTGACTAATAGTCGGCTTATAAACAAAACACCGGCCTTCTTTACGCGTCTTTAGCAAGCCCTTTTGCACTAAACGCCGCATTAGCGTTTTAATTGTGGAATCGGACCAATCCTTTTTACCTTGTAGTTCTTTGATTACTTGGCCAGTACGAACTTCTCCTAAGGTCCAAATAATACGCATAACTTCCCATTCTGATTGGGTAATGGAATTACGATCGTCTTTAGTTTCTGCCATAAAACATCACTTCTAAATCCAAATTTTTTACTAAAGAACAAATTTTTTCAAAGCCTTTGCAATCCCGTTGTGATCATTATCATCAGTAACATAATCAGCCTTATCTTTGATCTCACTAATGGCGTTACCCATCGCTACTTTCATGAAGTCGGGATTAGAAAACATCGAAAGATCATTGCCTTGATCACCAAAAATCATCACGTCTTTTTGGGCAATTTTTAGCCGTGAAGCCAAATCCATTAAAGCATTACCTTTTGAAGCTCCCAAGGCATTTAATTCAATAATACTGTCAAAACTGCGAACAATGTCATAAGTCTGAAAAGCCCAGTCGGGGAAACTATTCCACAGTTTTTCTACCTGGTCAGCTCCTTCAGTTGAAGTAAAACCGACTTTGTTAAAAGTAAAATCTTTTGGAATTTCTTTTCGGTCTCTAACTTTCATAATATTATCGGTCAAAGCCGCATTAATTTGCATTTGCACAGATAAATCCCGATCAGTTGTAATGAAATACTTAGTCGTCTCAAAATGTACATTTACATGACTTAAACGCTGAAAACGCAACATATTATTGAAGTCTTGATAATTCAATTCCTGACTCATTAAAACACGACCAGAAATTGTTTGAATTACTGCACCATTAAAGACGATTGCGTATTGATCATCACCTTCAAGTCCTAATTGCTTAGCAAAGTTCAATACTCCTGATAATGGTCGTCCAGTAGCTAAAACAACCTTAATCCCATTTTGTACTGCGACACGCAACATTCTTTGCGTTTCTGGCAAAATAGTATTATTGCTTGATAATAAAGTTCCATCTAAATCAACCGCGATCAATTTAATAGCCATTTTAACCCCTCGGATCTTAAAAATTACATCTAGCATTAATTATACAAAAAGCCGTGATTTAACTCACGACTTTTTACTTATCGATTATTCAATTAGGATTTTACTTACCCATTTCCTTTTCGACCACTTTAACGATACGGTCTACATAGGCATCAGTTTCTTCTTGAGTTGGTCCTTCAGCCATTACTCTAAGCAAGTCTTGAGTACCTGATGGACGAACAAGTACACGACCATTTCCAGCCATATCCTTTTCCACTGCAGCAATTTCATCAAGAATTGGTTGGTGTTCTTTCCAGCTCTTCTTGTCAGCAACCGGAACATTAACTAGGCATTGTGGGTAATCTTTAAAGTCTTTCAAAAGTTCACTTAATGACTTACCAGTCTTCTTCATTACGAGCATTAAATGCAAACCGGTTAACATACCATCACCAGTATTATGATAATCACTCATAATAACGTGACCTGATTGTTCGCCACCTAGATTGTAGCCGTGAGCACGCATTTCTTCAGAAACGTAACGGTCACCAACTTGGGTACGAACATTCTTCAAGCCTTCTTTTTCAAGAGCCTTAGTAAAACCAAGATTACTCATTACAGTAGTAACAATGGTATCTTTCTTCAAACGACCATGTTCTGCCAAGTATGAGCCGAGTACGTACATGATGTGGTCACCATCAACTTCATTACCATTTTCATCAACAGCAATGCAACGGTCAGCATCCCCATCAAAGGCTAAACCAAGTTGAGCACCTTGCTTAACAACTTCTTCTTGTAACTTTTCAGTATGCGTTGCACCAACATGATCGTTAATGTTCAAACCATCTGGGTGAGTTGCAATAGTAGTAAAGTCAACGCCACAATCAGCAAACAGTCTTGAGATCAATGCGCTTGAAGCACCGTTAGCTCCATCAATAACTACCTTAATTCCACCCAAGTCTTCTGGAATAGTATTTTCAATAAATTGCAAGTATTTAGCTGAACCTTCGTGGAAGTCAGTTACAGTACCTAATCCCTTAGCAGATGGACGAGGTAATTTATCTTCCTTAGCGTCAATTAATTTTTCAATTTCGCCTTCCATTTCATCTGAAAGCTTCAAACCATCGCTACCAAAGAACTTAATCCCATTATCTTCTACAGGGTTGTGTGAAGCTGAAATTTGCACCCCTGCATCGGCGCCTTGTGCTCGTACTAAGTATGAAAGACCTGGAGTAGTAATTACGCCAACCTCAAGCACTTCAATCCCAACTGAAAGAAGGCCTGAAATCAAGGCATATTCAAGCATTTGGCCTGAAATACGAGTATCACGAGATACTAAGACCTTAGCTTGTTCGCCGTCTTTTTTGTTCTTAGTTAAAACATAACCACCATCACGACCTAATTTAAAAGCCATTTCTGGAGTTAAGCCTTGATTAGCTACGCCACGAACACCATCAGTTCCGAAATATTTTAACATTTAATAAACAACCTTTCTCAAATTAATTATTTGCATTCTTTACTTTAATTGATATCTGTACATTTTCAGGATCAACGCGAGCAACTCCCTTAGGTAAAACTAAAGGGTAATTCTTTACAGTTGAATATGAGATCCCCTTCAGATCTACATCAACATCCAACTGCTTAATCTTTGCTAATGTTTCCTTTTGTCCATACAGTGTTACCTCATCATTCTTGGCAGTAACCGAATAGACTTTATTATTTTTTTCATTTTTAGGCTTTAAATTTAGCTTAACTTTCTTTTTGAAAAGCGATATTGGCAAACTAGCTTTTACTGTAGATGGATTAATCACTGCATTTAATTGACGCCCTTTTTTATCTTCAGCTATCAAAATAACTTGACGCTCATAATCATGATTAATGCCATTAGGTAAAGGCAACTTGGCAACGATCTGATCAATCTGATTTACTTCGCTTCTAGCACCAGTAACCTCAACTTGCTGCGGATCAACACTAGCCGTACCAATATTATATCCATTAGCAACAGCATTTTTATTATACTCTATTTGAACGGGCATGGTACGAGATTTTCGTCGTTCAATATCAACATTAACTGTTGCCGGGTTAATCGTGTAAGATAATTGACTATTTAGTCCCGTAACTTCTACCTTTACGGTTTGCTTACCTATTTTCTTATGAGTTAGATCAATATAAGCACGGAAGCTTTGAGTATTAACAGTCGAAGTAACTAACGCATTCGAACCCTCCAAAGTTATCTTAACCTTTTCAGGATAACCAACAACATAGTATTTATCTGTATTAACCGAAACTTGCAGAGGAACACTAATTGTCTGCGTTTCATTAGCAGTTTGCCGTGTCTTCTTAGATTCACCCTGTGTAACAAAACCTGTTTGAGTAGAGTCAATGTAAACCACTAATAAGATCGCAAACAGCAATGAGATTATTCTGATTACCCAGCGTTTATCCCAAAAGTCTTTCATCGATCTGCACCCCATTTCCAGACTTTATTAATCACACGACGAATCCATGGAACCTTCTTCTCTTCCTTAGGAACAAGTTGAGCATTCAAATACTTCAAATATTCTTCACGAGACAAATCTACTAAAAAGCGCCCGTTTCTAGTAATAGTTACGCCACCAGTTTCCTCTGAGACGACGATCGTTACCGCATCGGTAACTTCAGAAATACCAACGGCAGCTCTGTGACGCGTGCCTAAACGCTTAGGAATCATGCTGTTATCTGACAGTGGTAAATATGCTGCCGCAACAGCAATTCGATTATTATTGATAATTACCGCCCCATCGTGCAACGGCGTATTAGGGATAAAAATATTAATTAACAATTCACCAGAAATATCCGCATCCAGCTTGATTCCAGTTTCAATATAATCATCTAGCCCCGTATCTTGTTGAATCGTGATTAAGGCACCAATTCTTCTTTTAGACATGTATTGAATCGCTTTATCGAGCTCCTGCACCATCTTAACCGACTGTGTATGAGCACTCTCACCTCGGCCATTAAAAATCGGCGTGCGTCCTAGCCGCTCTAGTCCACGACGAATTTCCGGCTGGAAAATAACGATAATTCCGATTACTGCCCAAGAAACAATTTGGTCCACAATATAAGTTACCGCATGCAGTTGCAGTAAGCCGGCAATAATTCTAACAATAAAGATAAAGACGATCCCTTTTGCCAGTTGTACTGCTTTGGTACCACGAATCATCATGATCAAACGGTAAACTAAATACCAAATGATTAAAATATCTAAAGCAATGGAGAAATTATTCCAAGTAAACAGATTAGAAATATTAAAATGCATTGATTGCTCCTTTCTTCTTTAATTATAACCGCCCCAATTTACCGTGCATACATTTTAAATTCTAAAAATAGGTCATTATATTCTTGGGTCTTCTTAGGACCTAAATCTCTAAAGACCTGTAGATTCTTCAACGTACTTTGAGTAGGATAAAACTGCCGGTCATCTCTAACTTTTTTCGGCAATAATTTTTGGGCTGCGGTATTTGGGGTTGCATATCCAACATATTCCGCATTTTGCGCTGCATTTTTAGGTTCAAGCATAAAATTAATAAACTTAAGTGCAGCTTTTTTATTTTGTACAGTTTTTGGAATAACAAAATTATCAAACCACAAATTTGATCCTTGCTTAGGCACAACATAATGCAAGTGAGGATTTTGTTCCATCATTTCATAAGCCTCACCAGACCAGGTAACGCCAATTGCTGCCTCATTTTGCACTAGGTACATCTTCATTTCATCTGAAATAATCGCCTTAATATTGGGTCCCAGACTATTAAGCTTAGTTTGTGCCAAATGTAGTTTAATACTAGATGTGGTATTCATTGAATATCCTAAAGAAACTAATGCCATCCCCATTGCATCCCTAGCTGAATCAACTAGTAAAATTTGCCTGCGATACTTTTTACTCCACAGGTCATTCCAAGTCTTAATTGCCCCTGGCTTGACGAATTTATCATTATAAACAATTCCTAGTGTCCCCCAGAAATATGGCACAGAATAATCATTATTTTGATCAAATGACTTATGTAAAAAACTCTTGCCAATATATTTCAAATTAGGAATTTGCTTTTGATCCAACTGATCAAGCAAATGAGCCTTGCGCATTTTAGTTACCATATACTCAGAAGGAATGGTCAAATCATATGCCGTTCCGCCTTGTTTGATTTTGGTATACATCGCTTCATTGGAATCAAAGGTCTCATAGACAACATGATAACCTGTCTGCTTTTCAAACTTTTTTATTAACTTTGGATCTAGATAGTCGCCCCAGTTATAGATAATCAAGTTTTGTTTATTTTTCCCGGTAGACGATTTCTCCAAATGATGGGATAAACCCCAAAGGCCTGCACAGGCAATTAAAATAGCTGCAATTGCCATCATAATCTTTTTCATTTAACTAGGCCTCCCATCACACGATGATTTTTCTTTCTGCCCTTTTTAGTAGTAATAAAATAATAGATTCCTACAAGCAACAAGACAAAAATGAACATTACGGTACTTAAAGCATTAATCTCAAGATCGATTCCTTGTCGTGCCCGAGAATAAATTTCAACTGAAAGAGTTGAAAAACCATTCCCAGTAACGAAAAAAGTTACGGCAAAATCATCTAGTGAATAGGTCAACGCCATAAATAAACCGGAAAAGATGCCTGGCATAATAACTGGAATTAAAACATCACTAAAAACCTGCCATGAATTCGCCCCTAAATCACGTGCTGCATCAATAAGCGACATATCCATTTCATTAAGTCGCGGCAAGACCATCAAAACCACAATCGGAATAGAAAAGGCAATATGACTTAACAATACAGAACCAAAATTTAAGCCAATTCCCAATGCTGTAAAAAAGATCAAAAAACTAGCACCAATAATTACATCAGGTGACACCATTAAGACATTGTTTAATGCTAAGGTTGTTTTCTTATTAGATTCTTTTTTCATCGCAGCAATTGCAATTGCACCAAATGTCCCAATAATTGTTGCTATTAAACTGGACAACAGCGCTAGTAGGATAGTTTCCAAAAATATCGCTAATAAGCGATTATCTTGAAATAAAGTCTGATAATGAGCCCATGTAAAGTGCTCAAATTTATTCATGTTTTTACCACTAGAAAATGAAAAGTAAATCAAATAAAAAATGGGTACATATAATAGGATCAAAGTAAAAACAAGATAGATCTTAGCGATTAAATGTCTGTTTCTCATAAATCTACCTTCTTTCTTCTAGCCTTTTTGCTAGTAATCAACATGACTACCACCATCAGCACGATTAAAATTACTCCAATTGTGGCCCCCATATTCCAGTTCATTGTGGTCATAAAATACTCTTCGATAGCAGTCCCTAATGTGATTACCCGATTGCCGCCGATCAGCCTTGTTAACATAAATAATGACAATGATGGGATAAAGATGGCCTGAACGCCGCTTTCAACTCCTGGACGAGAAAGCGGCCATAAAACATAGCAAAAAGTTTGCCATTTACTAGCACCCAAATCCTCAGAGGCATGAATGACTGCAGGATTAATCTCTTTAATCGCATTAAAAATTGGCAAAATCATAAACGGAATTTCAATGTAAGTCGCCACAAAAATAAAAGCAAAATCAGTAAACAAAATATTTACGGGACCAATACCAAATAAATGTAAAAATTTATTTACTAAACCGTCATTACCTAAAATGCCAATAAATGCATATGCTTTAAGCAGCAAATTAATCCATGTTGGCAAAATGATCAATAACAGCCACAGCTGCTGGTTTTTCATTTTAATTAAAAAATACGCTGCCGGATACGAAATTACCAACGTCAACAAGGTGATCAAAAATGCATACCAAAATGAGTTAAGCATCATTTTTAAAAAGGTACCATTTTTAAAAAATTCAACGTAATTTCTGAGCGTGAATGCGTTATTACTATCAGTAAACGAATACCAGAGAATCAATAAAATCGGCAAAATGACAAAGAGAATAATCCACAGCAGATATGGAATCATAAAAAACATCTTTTTATTTTTCATTTTCATCCGCCTCATACTTTTCTAGTCGAGCATCAAAATCGTGTTGGCTTTCATTTAACCGCATGACGTGAATATCTTCTGGATCAAAAAAGAGCCCAACACGTTGTCCCAATTTAACTCCATTAGTAGAATGGATCAGCCATTCATTTTCATTGGCATCAATTGCCTTAATCTCAAAGTGATCACCTAAAAATAATTGCGTCTGTGCTGTAACCACAATCTTCCCATCTTCTGGTTTAACAATATCCAAGTCTTCGGGACGAATAACTACTTCAACCTTTTCATTAGGCTTCATCCCACCATCGGCACATTTAAATTTATTATTAGCAAATTCCACTTCGTAATCATGAATCATTCGACCAGATAAAATATTGGAGTCACCAATAAAACGTGCTACAAAGTCATTCACTGGCTCATCGTAAATTGCTACCGGATTACCACTTTGTTGAATCTGCCCATCATTTAAAACAAAAATTTCATCACTCATTGATAGAGCTTCTTCTTGATCGTGCGTAACAAAAATAAAGGTAATGCCTAGCTTTTTCTGAATTGCCCGTAATTCAAATTGCATGTCTTTTCGTAAACGTTTATCCAAAGCAGATAGCGACTCATCTAATAGTAAAACCTTAGGTTCATTAACAATTGCCCGGGCAATAGCTACACGCTGCTGCTGTCCTCCACTAAGTTCCGAAATTTCGCGGTTAGCGTAACCGTCTAGACGAACCATATGCAAAGCATCTTTAACAGCTGGCTTGATTTCACTCATTGGTCTTTTCTTAATTTTCAAGCCAAACGCCACATTTTGAAAAACATCCAGGTGTGGAAACAAAGCATAATTTTGAAAAACTGTATTGATATGTCTTTTTGAAGCATCAAGGTCAGTAATATCATTACCATCAAAGAGGACTTGACCACTAGATGGCTGAGTAAAGCCAGCAATAATTCGCAAAATTGTCGATTTTCCCGAGCCACTAGGACCAAGTAGTGAATAAAATTTACCAGATTCAATAGTTAAATTTATATCTTTTAATGCTACAAACCCATCATCATATTTTTTGGTGATGTGTTTTAGTTTGATAATATCCATTTCCATCCCTCACATAAAAAACAGCTGCAAGCCTTCCAGCCTGTAGCTTGTCTTTGCTAAAATATTTTACTTTTCTTTGCCGATAATCCTAACTTCTGTGTGTAAGTCAATGTCAAACTTTTCTTTAATTACCTTTTGGATCAAATGAATTAAATTCAAATAATCTGTTGCAGTAGCACCGCCTTTATTCACGATAAAACCTGCATGTTTCATTGAATCTTGAGCGCCACCGATTTGTTTACCTTGTAAACCAGCTTTAATAATCATCGGACCAACAAAGTGCCCAGTAGGCCGCTTAAAGACACTGCCACAAGATGGATATTCAAGTGGCTGCTTATAACGACGTAAAGCATTTAAATAATGCATATGATCTAAGATCTCTAACTTATCGCCTGACTTGAGTGCAAAAGTGGCGCTTAATACAATATCGCCATTTTCTTGAACTAATGAATGCCGGTAAGAAAAGTTCATTTCTGCGTTTGAATATGTTTTAAATTCTCCTGCTCTGGTTAAAACATTAACGCTTTGCACTACTTCTTGCATCTCACCGCCATAGGCACCAGCATTCATAAAAATACCACCGCCAATACTACCAGGAATTCCAGCAGCAAATTCCATTCCGCTCAAACCATGATGAGCAGCCGCAAAAGCTGTATCGATAATCCGTGCACCAGCATCAGCTGTAACTTGATTATCTTCTACTTTAATCTCTTTTAATTCAGTCAAAATAATTACTAACCCATCAATTCCGCCGTCACGGATGATTAGATTTGAGGCATTGCCAATAATTGTTAATGGAATTTCATTTTCACGTGTGACTTTTACTAATTGTTCTACTTCATCAGTCGTCTTAGGAAAGGCCAAATATTCAGCTGGTCCACCTGTCTTAGTAAAAGTATATCTGCTTAATGGGATTTGCTCTTTAATATCAATCCCTTTTTCTTTCAAATCAAGTAATTCCACGCTGTTGCCTCCTTAAAGTTTCTTGTTTTATTTTACCGCATAAAGGCGTTAGCTTCATTAATATTAATGATATACTTTTTTAAAAGGAGAATTTTATGAATTTTATTGCAATGGACTTTGAAACAGCCAACCATTATCCAGAAAGTGCCTGTTCACTTGCTTTGGTAATGGTGAGAAATAATAAAATTGTTGATCGCTTTTATACAGTAATTAATCCTCAAATGCCATTTGACGCGCGAAATATTCAAGTACATCAAATTACAGCTGAGGACGTTAAAAACGCTCCAACAATGGCAGAGGTCTGGCCCCACATTAAAGAATTGTATCAACCAGGAATGCTTGTAGCCGCACATAACGCTCGCTTTGATACTAATGTCATGCGGCAAAGCCTGGCACGTTACGGTATTGAGGAGCCCCACTATTTGGTCATTGACACTTTAGCTAGCAGTAAATTACTCGAACCAGAACTGCCTGACCACAAATTAGACACAGTTTCTGAGGCCTTAAACGTTGAATTGTGGCACCACCATAACGCATTAAGTGATAGTGAAGCATGTGCTGGGATTTTAATCAAGCAAGAAGAGCAATTTGGTGATGAAGCAATCAAAAATTTGGTTTATCAGATATGAAAAATCTCTAGGAGTTTTGATCCTAGAGATTTTTGCTTTACTTATTAAATTCAGTTAACGCAGCTTTGACCCATTCTTCATTGCGCTTACCATGAGGAGTAAATTCAACAACCCGTTTAGTTGAATCCCAACTATCGTCCACTCTGGTAATCGTGAGTTGCAAATACTCATCTGGCAAATCATTCATTACTAGTTGTGGCCATTCAATTACCACTAAACCTGGTTCTGCTAAATAGCCCTCCAAATCAATCGAGGATAAATCATCATTTTCCAAACGATAAAAGTCCATATGAAAGAGCGGCAACTTAGCTTCTCGATATTCACGCACAATGGTGAATGTAGGACTCTTAACAGGCCGATGTATGCCTAATGCTCGTCCTAATCCTTGAGTCATGGTTGTCTTGCCTGCACCCAAATCACCATTTAATAGTAATAAATCGTGGGGCTGGGCCGTTTTGGCTAGGGATGCACCTAATTTCTGCATTCCATCAGCAGAATTAATTTCTAACTTTGTCATTACTTTTCATCCTTTGCTAAAGCTTGTGCGGCAGTAACAATTGCTAAATCATAAATATCTTGTTCACTGCAGCCTCGAGATAGGTCATTCACTGGAGCTGCTAAACCTTGCAAAATTGGACCAACAGCAGTGAAGCCACCTAATCTTTGAACCATCTTATAACCGATATTGCCTGATTGTAATTCTGGGAAAACAAAGACATTCGCATGTCCAGCTACCTTTGAGTTTGGAGCCTTCTTTTCACTAACTGCAGGTACAAAAGCGGCATCAAATTGCAATTCACCATCAGCTGGAATTTCTGGATGATCCTTTTGGAACATAGCTGCTGCATCATGTACCTTATCAACCATTGGTCCTTCGGCTGAACCCTTAGTTGAAAAGCTCAAAAATGCGACCTTAGGATCAATTTCGGCCATCTTGGCAGTCAGAGCAGATTGATAGCCAATTTCAGCTAAAGTTTCTTCATCAGGATTAATGTTGATGGCACAGTCGGCAAAAATGTAACGCTCATCGCCCTTTTCCATTACGAAAGCGCCGGATACTCGATGCATCCCCTTAGCTGCATGAATTAATTGTAAAGCTGGCAAAACAGTGTTAGCCGTTGAGTGAGCAGCACCGGAAACCATACCGTCTGCTTTTCCCATCTTCACCAACATGGTACCAAAGTAATTACCTTGGGCTAACTTGAGCTTTGCTTCAGCAATACTGGTATCTTTTCGTCTAGCTTTAACAAATTCCGCTGCCATTTGATCAAGTTCATCATAATGATTGAGGTCATAGATCTTAACACCAGCTAAGTCTAAATTATTTTCTTTAGCTAACTTAGCAATCTCATCTGGATTTCCAATTAAAATTGGTTCGATAATGCCATCTTTTTTCAAATTAGCTATGGCAGTAAGAATTCTTAAATCATCGCTTTCTGGAAAAACAATTCTTTTCTTATCTTTTGCTGCTTCAACTTGTTTTTTGAATAATGAAAATACGCTCATTTTTTACCTCTTATGCTAAATCAGATTTACTTATCGTTTCTGGCAATTGCCAGTCAATCGGCGTTTCATCAAAGTTCTTCAATGCCATATTACACCGCGAAAACGGTCGCGAGCCAAAGAACCCTCGATCAGCCGAAAATGGACTTGGATGTGATGATTTAATGATAAAATTCTTACTTTGATCAATTAATGGAATCTTGTTTTGAGCAAATCGACCCCACAAAATAAAGACGACTTTTCCACGCTCACTCAGAGCCTTAATTGCAGTATCAGTCACATCTTCCCAACCTTTGCCTTGGTGACCGTTAGCATGCCCATACGGTACCGTCAAAACCGCATTCAGCAAAAGCACACCTTGATCGGCCCACTTTTTTAAGTAACCGTGATTAACAGGCCGAGCTCCGACATCATCATAGAGTTCCTTATAGATATTTTTAAGTGATGGCGGCAAAGTTGTACCTGGCATGACGGAAAAACTCATTCCATTAGCTTGACCAGGATTATGATATGGATCTTGACCCAAAATTACCACTTTAGTTTTAGCAAACGGCGTTAATTTAAAAGCCGTAAAAATATGATACATATCAGGATAAATTTGTTTAGTAGAATATTCTTCTTTTAAAAAATTATGCAATTCGTGATATTTCTCACTTGCAAAAACAGGATCCAATACTTGATCCCAATCGTTGCCAATTAATTCTTTAGCCAAGTCTTACACCCTCTTTTCTTCTCCTCTTTATGGTATCATTAATTTAATACTAAATGGGAGAGAAATTATGATCAAATTAGTTGCTTGTGATCTTGACGGCACATTGTTTAATTCAGAGATGGCTGTTTCTGCTGCTAATGCAAAAGCTGTGAAAAATGCACAAAGTAGCGGCATTGAATTTTTAATTGCGACTGGCCGGGCCCCACGCGAATCACGTTCAATTCTCAAAGATGCTGATTTGCATACCGGTTTTATCAATCTTAATGGTGCCCTGGTTTTTGACGAAAATGAGCAATTAATGATCAAACACAGCATTCCCAAGGCAAAAGCACAACAGCTAGTGCATTTACTACATCGAGCAGGCTTTTACTTTGAAATTTTAACTGCCAATCAGGTTTATAGTGAAAATCTAGATCAACGTATTTCAAATGTAGCTCATTTAATGGTAGATCTAAATCCTCTACTTGATTTTCGTCAAGCTGTAGCAATTTCTGCTGGTAATAAGACTATTATGAATATGAAACAAATCCACAGTTTCGATAATTTATTGCAAGATCCTAAAATAGAAGTAATGAAAATTATTGCTTTTGACTCTCGGGGACATGAAGCTTTTACCGATATCAAAAAAGAAATCGCTACAATGGGCGATCTAGTAGTAACTTCAAGTTCATCTTCTAATATTGAAATCAATGACCAACATGCTCAAAAAGGTCTTGCCTTACTTGATTATGCCAAGTTAAAAGGTATCAAGCCTGAGGAAATCGCTGCAATCGGTGATAATTTAAATGATGAGAGTATGATCCGAGCAGCAGGTACTGGCGTTGCGATGGGCAATGCGATTCCAGCTATTAAGAAAATAGCTCAGGTAGTCACCAAGAGAAACAATGAAGATGGAGTAGCTTATATTTTAAATAAATTTATTGCAGATAATAACAATATTTAAAGTTATGAGGTGAGTAAGTATGCGATTTTGGCTAGAACTTAATCAGGAAAAGGATTACGGTCAAATTCCTGTGCTTAATCAAAATGGAAAAGCTGAATTTTTTATTCAAGGCAATCTTGATAATCCAAATCACACTTTATATCTAAATAATTTCCGTAAACAGGAAGTGGGACGTCTGTTTTCTGATGGTGCGGGCCTAATTGCTTCGTTCACAATTGATGTCGTCAACCACTCTTTAGTAGGCGTAAAAAAGTTAAACACACCTACTGCAAACATATTCTATTTGACCCAATTAAAGTATATTGTTACAGGTAGTATTAAACGTGGTACTTATACTTTTCGTTCTGGAATCAAGAGTGTAGCAAGTGTCCAAACAATCATGGGAGATCGCGGAGGCGTTTTAATTTGTGATATTACTAAGCCTGAAGACGTCCCCTTTATTCTTTTGACATCCGTTCTATTTACACAATGGCATGTTACGCCTTTGAAACTGCCTAGTTTTCCGCCAATTGGATTTGAGGTAAATCCAAATTAAACAAAAAAAGCAGTCATGAAAATTTTCATAACTGCTCTTCTAGAAAGTGATATAGATATAGATGTATCTTCTGCCATAAAGTTTATATTTATTAAGTAATAAGGAATTATTAGGCAGAGACTGAATAATGAAGGTTAAATCTAATTTGATTTAATCTCCATAGCTTATTATACTTCGTTCAGCCAAAAATACAAGGGCTAGATGTTATTATTTTACTTTAAAGACAGCTAAATAATGTCTTTAGAGCTAGCTTATAGCTTAATAATTTGTTATTTAACTTAGTACATCTATTTTTCTAAACAAGACAACTTTAATTTCTATTAAAAAATATAGTGAAATGATCAAGTGATTTATCAATGGCTTGATCATTTTTATTTACTTTATCAACGAACTTGTTTTTAACTATCAAACTATATAAAAAAGAGCCAAATCTAATGATTTGACCCTAAAAATTCTAGATTATTAATCTAAATTATTTTTTATGAATTAGTCTTGGTAGTTTACCAATTCTAAGAATGATTCTGGTACTAATGAAGCACCACCAACCAAGCCACCGTCAATATCAGGCTTAGCCATTAATTCCTTAACGTTAGCTGGTTTTACAGAACCACCGTATTGAATACGAACGTTTTCTGCAGTTTCTTCGTTGTACAAGTCCTTAACAGTTTCACGAATAGTCTTGCACATTTCTTCAGCTTGATCTGATGAAGCAGTCTTACCAGTACCGATAGCCCAGATTGGTTCGTAGGCAATAACAAGTGAAGATACTTGTTCAGCAGTTAAGCCTTCTAAAGCAGCCTTAATTTGAGCAACTACCCAGTCTTCTTGCTTGTTAGCTTCACGAGTTTCAAGTGATTCACCACAGCAAATGATTGGCTTCAAGCCATTAGCAAAGATTGCCTTAGCCTTCTTGTTAATGTCTTCGTCAGTTTCGTGGAAGTAACCACGACGTTCTGAGTGACCAATAATTACGTAGTCCATACCCATTTCTTTCAAGACCTTAGGTGAAGTTTCACCAGTGTAAGCACCTTCGTCTTCAAAGTAACAGTTTTCTGCACCGATATGTAAGTTTGAGCCTTCAGCAGCTTTTCTCAAAGCGTCAAGGTCAACTGCAGGTGCACAAATAAGTGATTCAACCTTACTTGGGTCTGGTAACTTATCCTTAACAGCGTTAACGAATTCAGTAGTTTGTTCTGGATTCATATGTAACTTCCAGTTACCAGCAATAATTGGTGTACGACTCATTAATCTATTGTCCTTTCCTTACTATTACTTGTCTGAAACGCAAGCGATACCTGGCAATTCCTTACCTTCAAGGTAGTTAAGTGAAGCACCACCACCGGTAGAAATGTGGGTAATCTTAGGAGCAATGCCTAATTGCTTAGCAGCAGCAGTTGAGTCACCACCACCGATGATAGTAGTTGCATCCTTAAGGTCTGCCAATGCACGACCAACTTCCAAAGTACCTTCAGCGAAGTTAGGCATTTCGAATGCACCCATTGGGCCGTTCCAAACAACAGTCTTAGCATCCTTCAAGATTTCCTTGAACTTTTCAACAGTCTTAGGACCGATGTCAAGACCCATCATGTTGTCAGGAATATCATCACCAACAACTTCACGTGAAGCATCATTTGAGAATTCAGTTGCGGCTACGTTATCTACAGGAAGAACGATCTTGTCGCCAGCCTTAGCAAGTAATTCTTTAGCAAGGTCTACCTTGTCAGCTTCAAATAATGATTTACCAATGCTGTGGCCTTGAGCTGCTAAGAATGTGTAAGCCATACCACCACCGATTAAAATGTGGTCTGACTTAGGAATTAAGTTTTCGATAACACCAATCTTGTCTGAAACCTTAGCACCACCAAGAATAGTTACGAATGGGTGTACTGGGTTTTCAACAGCATCACCTAAGAACTTGATTTCCTTTTCAAGCAAGTAACCAGCTGCTGCAGGCTTGCCAGCTTCCTTCATAGCAGTTGCGATACCAACGTTTGAAGCGTGACTTCTGTGAGCAGTACCAAATGCATCATTTACAAACATGTCGCCAAGACTTGCCCAGTATTCGCCAAGCTTAGGATCGTTACCTGATTCACGCTTACCAAAGTCGTTGTCGATGTCTTGGAATCTAGTGTTTTCAAGAACGATAACGTCTCCATCCTTCATGTTGTTGATAGCGTCTTCAACTTCTTTACCTTCGTTTGATGGTACAAAAGTTACAGGCTTCTTAAGAAGTTCACTTAAACGTTCAGCAACTGGCTTTAATGATAATTCCTTCTTGTCAGCATCTGACTTAACACGACCTAAGTGGCTAAGTAAGATAGCCTTGCCACCGTGTTCAATGATGTACTTAATAGTTGGAAGTGCAGCAACGATACGGTTGTCGTCACCAATAACGCCATCCTTAATTGGAACGTTAAAGTCTACACGTACTAAGACCTTTTTGCCTTTAACATCAAGATCGTCAACGATTAATTTAGCCATTATAATCCTCCGATTATTTTGATATTTTTTCTTCAAAAAAAGGCGGAAGGAAGAATCTCCCTCCGCCTTCTCAATTACCACTTAACTATATAATCAGTTAATTAAAATTAATGATTAAAGAGTTGCAAAGTGTAATAAAGTACGTACCATTTGGCAAGTGAATGAGTATTCGTTGTCGTACCAAGCAACAGTCTTAACTAATTGCTTGTCACCTGCAGTGGTTACCATAGTTTGAGTTGGGTCAAAGATTGAACCAGCAGTCATGTTAAGAACATCGCTAGAAACAATGTGGTCACCGTTGTAAGCAAATGATGGGCTTTCGTACTTCTTCATAGCTTCGTTAACTTCGTCAGCAGTAACCTTCTTGCTCAAGATTGATACTAATTCAGTTTCTGAGCCATCTGGAACTGGAACACGTTGTGCGTGACCGTTCATCTTACCGTTCAAGTTAGGCAATACCAAGCCGATAGCCTTAGCTGAACCAGTAGTATGAGGAATGATGTTTTCAGCAGCAGCACGAGCGTCTTGTTCCTTACCACTACGTGAAGGACCATCCAAAGTCATTTGAGTACCAGTGTATGCGTGGATAGTAGTCATAGTAGCAACTTCGATACCGAATTCCTTGTCCAAAGCGTTAGCCATTGGTGCAAGTGAGTTAGTAGTACATGAAGCAGCTGAAACAATCTTGTCATCAGCAGTCAAAGTGTCTTCGTTTACTGAGTAAACGATAGTCTTCAAGTCGTTACCAGCTGGAGCTGAGATCAATACACGCTTAGCACCTGCATCGATGTGAGCTTGTGACTTAGCCTTGCTAGTGTAGAAACCAGTACATTCAAGAACGAAGTCAACACCATCGTTCTTAACCCATGGAATGTTTTGTGCTTGTGGTTCTGCGTATACGTGGTAACTCTTACCGTCAACTACGATTGAATCTTCAGTTGATGAAACTTCGTGGTTGAAAGTACCATGAGTAGTGTCGTACTTAAGCAAGTAAGCAAGCATTGCTGGAGTAGTCAAGTCGTTGATAGCAACAACTTCAATGTCCTTTGACTTTTCGCCAAGGTCCATAATACGACGGAATGCTAAACGACCGATACGGCCGAAACCGTTAATACCAATTTTAACTGTCATAACCTAAAGTCCTCCTTAAGAACTATAAACAACATTTATTTTAAACGGGATTTCATTTCCCCTTTAAAATCATATTTGAGGCGCCCTCATCAGTGATTAGCCAGGTTTGATGAGGCGCATTAGGCATATAAGCTTTAATTGCTTGAGCCTTTCGGGCACCACAAGCAAAAGCAAATATGTGGGGTATTTTGTATAGGTTCTCGAACTGCAATCCAACCTGGGTGATGCGGTCAACAACCTTGCCATGTTCATCGAAGAAACACCCGAAACATTCGGTGACGGCTCTCTTCTCACGAAGTTCAGATAGCTTAATTGAATTATAGCCTCTGCGCTGTGCCATCTCTTGAGCTAACCCAATACCATGAATCACAGCATCACTTTGAGAAATGTCTTGCAGAACATCTGCGATCGAGGACTCACGAATCAAAGATTTGTAAGCATCATCTGAGACCTGCTCAGGTAAATATAATGTCTTATAAGTACCTGAAGTCTTAGCAGCCATTTCTTGGACGATTGTATTACTTTGCGTCTCTACATTTTCGCCCAAAGCTCCTCGACCTGGAACAAATTCCAACTGGCGATTGTTAGCTAAATCTGGTGATAAATACTTAGCAGATCTAGCTAACGCCGCTCCACCTAGAATTGTAACTATTGAATGGCCTAAAGGCAAGAGTAAATTCAAAGCTGAACTTAATTTTTCTCCCATCTCCTCATATACTCGGTCTTGGAAATCCGCATTACCAGGGACGATCAATGTTCTTTCAATCCCTAATTTTTTGGCTAATGCTACTTCCGTTTCACCGGCATTAAAGAGGCGATCAAGCAATGGCCCTGCATCTTTTAATGTTTTCTCACCCTTTTCAGTTAAAAACATCCCAAAACTTTTTGTTTCAATCAATCCTAATTGACTTAAGTACTCAGTCTCAGTTCTGATGTTTCTCTCTGAAAGCCCTAAATGCTGAGCAACACTTCGGCGTCCAATTGGCGCATGTAGCGAAATCTGCTCAAGGACAAGATACCTTTGTCGAAGAATCTTTAAGACGTTGGGAACGAGCGCTTCGAGCAAAGAAAAGTCCGAATCCATCGTTCCCTCCTTTCCATGGGACATCTATCGACCACCTACGTGTCGTTTTGTGTCCCAGAATGCTTAAAAATATAAGAGAAACGTACTTTTCATTCAATTCATACATTTCCCAATCGACACTGTTAGTATAACAATGTATTTTTCGTAATTCAAGAAAAAGATACACGATTTTAAAAAAGTCGTAAATCGAGTAAAATCATTTTTATTTCATTACTTTTTTTGATATACTACTATTTGAGAATCATCTGGGCCCTTAGTGTAATGGATCGCACATAAGATTCCGGTTCTTAGAATCTGGGTTCGACTCCCAGGGGGCCCATATAACTACATGTTGAAGAATACCGCCATCTCGGTATTCTTCTTTTTTATACCAAAAAAGCATTCCTCACGGAATGCCTTTTTCAATATCACAATTATTTAGTGCTTGTAGTCATCAACTCAGCACGTTGTGCTAACTCAGTGTACAAAGTTGAGCCTGAAACAGATAAGCCTTCAATTTCACGGCGAGTGTTGAAATGATGGCTACCCTTATAAGTACCATTTGCTGCTACACGGAAGATGTAGTCGTTAAAACCAATATAGAATTGATTGTGGTTGCTGTCATAAGCAAAACCTTGAACTGGTGAACCAGTTACGAAATTACTTTGAGTAGCACCGATTTCTTCTGGAGTCCAAGTGTCACCATTTCTAGTTAACTTCCAGTATTCATATTGGTGACGACCACCATTGTGGAACAATGCATACATAGTGTTGTCGCCAACAAAGGTTGCATTATGGAAGTAACGAGGATATGCACTGCTGCCGTTCCAGGTCTTAACAGTCCAGATTTTGTTAATCTTCATATCACTCTTTCTTACTTGCATAATTTCTTCTGAAGCTGTTGAATTAGCAGTCTTATTGTTATTAGCCAAAACATAAATGTAGCTTGAAGAAGAGCCAAGTGATTGACCATGACCTAGCTTAATGTATGGTGAAACTTTAATATTGTTTGCGTAGCTTCTAAAAGTGCTCCATCCCATAGTAGTTAAGTTTTGAGCAGCATATTTACTCTTAATTGCATTCAAGTTGTAAGAAACAAGATGTCCTCTTGAGTCGCTACTGCTAGTGTACATAGAAGCTGTAAAAATACCATCATTAACAGTAATACCTTCAGGAATTACCCCAACTTGTCCCATTGCATCAGCAGCTTGACCATAGCCTAAGCTGACAAAACGTGGTTGGAACAAACGAGTGCGCAAAGTCATGCCGTTACCTGAATAGCTATTTGAGCTAGTTTCTGAACGATAACCGTGTGCCTGATTCCAATTTCTTGATGATCCCTTTGAGCCACCATTCCAAGTATGAACTGCCTTAGGACCACTCTTAACAGAAGCACCTGCACTAGTAATTCCTTCATTTGCATCTGAACGAACAGTTACATTAACGCTTGCCTTTGCCCTGCCATATGAATAATCTACCTTAGTAGTGCCGGCACGGCTTGAACTAACAGAGCTATGTGAAACATTAACCTTATCCGGATTAATTGCAGTACCTTGTCCATCTGTTGCATAGTTAATTGCATCCCTAGTTGGAAAACTGTAGTTGCTGTTGTGAACTAAGCTAACATCTTGAGCTACTGAAATTTGGTTTCTAGCAAAAAAGTTTTGACTTACCCAACCTACATTGCGTCCATCGACAATAATGTACCAGAAGTTACCTTTCTTGGTAGAAACATACTTCTTAGATTGAATTTGACCATGCTTAAAGTACTTGGTATTTGAAAATGCACCTGATGGTCCTTTTTTAGATACATTATGATAAATAGCGTAATTACCATTGCCAGCAATCTTAGTAACTGCCTTGCTGTAGCTTTTGGCATCTACCTTGCTTTGACTAATGGCAAAAACACCACCAACTAATGCAGCACTGGCCACAAAAGTTAATAACATCTTTTTCCCTTTTAACATCCTTATTAATCCTCCCATATGAAAAAATCACGTTCATTTTAGCACAAATTTATCAAATGAAACATCTAATTATTAAAAAATTTCCTGAACAACAAGGCTTTGAAAACGCTTCTGTTATATAATTAAAAAGTTCACATAAATATATAAATAGTAATAGGGAGAAATTTTATGGTCGAATCACAAAATAATTCCAAAAAGATGATGTGGACCACCCTAGCAATGATGGCCTTCTCTACCGTGTGGGGCTTTGGTAACGTTGTTAATGGGTACGTCTACTTTGACGGGACAAAGGTTGTCTTTAGCTGGATCGTCATGTTCCTTCTCTACTTTGTTCCTTATGCCTTAATGGTTGGTGAACTTGGAGCTACCTTCAAGAATGCTGAAGGTGGGGTTTCCTCTTGGGTAAATGCCACTATGGGCGCAAAATGGGCCTACTACGCAGGTTGGACCTACTGGGCTTGCCACGTTGTTTATATTTCCAGTAAAGGTACTGGTGGTTTAAGAGCGATGGCCTGGGGTATCTTCGGAAATACAAAATGGTATGATGGCTTACCTACCGCTTGGACACAATTTGCTACATTAGTAGTCTTCTTGCTTTTCTGTTGGGTTGCAAGTCGTGGTATTCCAGTATTGAAAGGCCTAGCAACAATTGCTGGTTCTTCAATGTTTATCATGTCAATCTTATTCATCATTATGATGTTTACCGCACCAGCTATTAATCCTTCTGCTGGTTTCCACAGTATTGACTTTAACTGGAAGAATTTGATGCCAACCTTCAACGTAAAATACTTTACTTCTCTTTCAATCCTAGTATTTGCCGTTGGTGGTTGTGAAAAGATCTCCCCTTATGTTAATAAGGTTAAGGATCCTTCCAAAAACTTCCCTAAGGCTATGATGGCTTTAGCAATCATGGTTATGGTATCTGCTATTTTAGGTACTTTTGCCATGGCATTAATGTTTGACCCTAAGGTGGTTAATGCCAACCTTAACGAATACATCTCTAATGGTGCCTACATGGCATTTGACAAGCTGGGCGAATATTACCATGTTGGCGGCTTGTTCATGTACATCTATTCATGGTGTAACGTAATCGGTCAATTCTCAACATTAGTAATCAGTATCGATGCACCACTTAGAATGCTTTTGGGTAGTAAAGAAGCTAAAGAATTTATTCCAAAGGGCTTATTAAAACTCAACAAGCATGGTGCTTACATCAACGGTATCTGGATGGTTGTTGTCCTCTCTGGTGGCTTAATTGCTATTCAAGCTTTAGTACCAAATGCTCAAGCTGTTATGGCACAATTAGTTAAATTAAATTCAACTACTATGCCACTTCGTTACCTTTGGGTATTTGCGGCATATGTTGCTTTAAGAAAACAGCAGCAAAAGTTCAACACTACTTATCAAATGACTAAACATCAAGGCTTAGCCTATACTGCCGGTATTTGGTGTTTTGTAGTTACTGCTGCATGTTGTATCTTGGGTATTTACTCACCAGATCCATTTACCTTATTCCTTAATATCTTGACGCCAATCGTCTTGATTGCATTAGGTTTAATTTTGCCAGGAATTAAGAAATATCAAGAAGCAAAGGCAAAATAAAATTTAAATACAGAATTTTAAAAAGGAAGCAATTTCAAAAGACTGCTTCCTTTTTAGTGTATATTTTTATTTATTAGCCCAAGCATTTACCAATGCCTTGTACTTGGCAACGCTAATTCCTGCACCTTTACTGCTTCCTAAATATGAATCAGCATTTCCATAACCAGTATTGCTTACATTGGCAAAGCCCATTACTCTATAATTTCTGTTAATCAAATTCAAGTAGTGTCCTGCCACTTTATAGCCATTCGTGCCCTCTACGGCCGCATCATAAGTTGCCGTCCAAGTTGGACTATACTTCGCCGGCTTCAACGAATGATTCTTTTTTACATCATAATTCCAACTTTTCTTTTCAGAGAACCAAGTATCAACCGGATCTAAACCCACACTTTGAGTAGCGATGTTTTCCAAACCAATCGACTTGAAATAATGAGTATGCTTTAAGCTACCACGTTTTTGATAGTCAGCATTTAACATTGAGGCTGCTGTCAAAAGTGGTGATACCTTAAGTGAGCGAACTCCCTCATTTCTGCGTACTCTATTGACGCTATCCAAATAAGGCAATACAGCTTTAATATTCTTAGCACTAGTTGCATCATCATTTGAATGCAAGTCAACGTATTCATTGTACCAACTTGCCTTAGGCTTTTTACCTAAGCGACCTGTTTTCAATAATTTCACTGCTGATCTAGCGGAACTCCTTTGCCCTTTAGTCAAAGATTTGTTTTTAGATAGATATGTCATAAAATCAACGGCATTTTTGGCTGCCTTAACTGGCTTGGAATTCAATGCAGTTAATGACAAGGTCATCATCATAGCAGAAGCACCTGCAATTAAAAATCGTTTCTTCATTCTTTTTCTCCCATATTAATATATGTGAACTACGATTTAATTGTAGCACATACACTAATGAAAGATCTTCCTTTTAAATTGCATTATTCATCCATCTTTACCATTCCGCTTTTTAATCTGACGATTAATTTTTTGAATATCTTTTTCTTGCGTCAATCTAATCACAATCCAAATTATGATATATACAAAAATGAAGATACATAAAGTTTGCCAATCTATAAGCCAATGATTGAAAAGCATCATAATAGAAAACAACGTAAATGTACCAATTAAATGTAACAACAACGCAATTAAATATGACAGATTAGTATCAAATAGAAAACTCAATTCACCAATCAAACCACTACAAATGAAAACAACAATTACGCTCATTAATGGGATATTAATTGCACCTACACTATTTGATACTATTCCTAAAATAAGCAAGCAAGTAATTGCACCAAATCCCATTCCAGTTACAAAAAAATCTAAAATTTTATGCCAAATTTTCATTTTATAATCCCAGTTTCTTTTCTAATTCAGGTAAATATCTTCTTGAAACATCAGTCTTCTGTTTAAAAGCCAGTTTTGCAATCATATTGCCCGTAAATCCCGCCTCGAGTGCTTCAAGATAATTCAAATTAATAATCCCATGTTTTGATACCTGTACAAAATCATTATTTAATTTCTCTAAAACTTGATATAAGCGACCTGTAGTTTTAATGACAGCACTTTTGGTATAAAAAGTTAATTCTGTTTTTTCAACCTCAACTTTGATAATTTCTTCAATTTTAATAGTTAAAATCCGATCTTCAGTTTTTACCGGCAGAATTGAATCTACCTTTTTACCAAAATCTTGAATATAAGCCAATAAATTTTTTACTTCTGCTGTTTCCTCTAAAGAAATTACTTTGATCTTAATTTGATCTTTTTTCAAATTAGAATCTGACTGAAATTCTACATTCACGTGTTAGTTCTTCCTTCTATCAAGCATGACTGCGAGACATATTACTATAACTGTCAATAAGAGTGACATAGCTATTATTACCAATACATTATCCCCGTTAGTTAATTGATGAGACCCAAATTTAAAATGAATCCCTAAATATTCAATCAATTTTTGACGCATTTCATCTGGAACATCTTCCTGACTTAATTTATTTAAGAGCAAGCTTCTAAAACTTCCCGCTTCATAACTACTTGGAAACAATTTTACTATATTTTGCGCAGTTTTTGATAAAGTTCCATAAGGCATGTAAGTTGCAACCATAAATCCAGCTGCTGCTCCAATTACCGCCGACAAACGACTAAACGTTGTTGAAGAATTGATAAATAAAACGATAACTAAGTTTAATAAAGTTGCGCCAATTGCACCTAATAACATAAAACCTAATGCTGACCAATATACAGTTGATTGAATATTCACCTTATCAACCACTGAAAAGTAAATTGCCATCACTAGAAAAGTAATAACCTGCATCAAGAAGCTTATTATTAATGCTGAAGCTACGTAGGCCATGCTTTCACTAATTGGAGTTAAATTCGTTAACTTCATATCATCAATTGCTCGGCTTTCCCTATCCTTCACCATTTGACCAAGTGCTTGAAACGAAGTAGTAATGCCTGCAATTGAAACAATACCGCCAAGCATCCAGAGGTCCAATAATTGTTTTGCATGACTAACATTTTGCCAAGAATCAACAATATTTTGTTGTAAAAATCCAATATAAATTACAAATGAAATTAGTGCACCAAAACATGACATTACTACACCTGGTTTATTAGCAAAATAAATTTTGATATTTCTCTTCATTAAGGCGAACATTATTGAAGCTCCTTTCCAGCAATCTTGATAAATGCATCATCAATTGACCCTTTTCGATATTCAAATGTATCAATCTTATCTTCAAACTTATGTAAAAGGTCTATGACCTGATTACTATTAAGCCCATCGATTTCAATTTGATCATCTGACTTAGAAATTTGTTTAAAATTAGTAGAAAAAGTTTGCCCTTGTTTTAGGCGAATTAGCAGCCGATTGGGTGCATACATCTCTTTAATTTCTTCTGCAGAGCCTTCTGCTAAGACATTGCCATTTTCCAAAATATACATCTGATCAGCATTTTCGGCTTCCTCTAAATAGTGCGTAGTTAAGAAAATAGTCAGCCCCTGTTCTTTTTGAAGCTTTTGCAATAAATCCCAGATAACAATTCTTGTTTGTAAATCTAACCCTGTTGTTGGTTCATCCAAAAATAAGATATCTGGATGATCAATTAACGCTCTAGCAATATCCACTCTTCTTTTTTGCCCACCAGACAAAGTACCGTATTTTTGATTGAGGAAACTTCTAATACCAATCAACCCAATCAATTTTTCTAACCACTCTTTAGAAAAAGTTTTGTACATCCTTGCCCTTAAATATAGATTATCTTTGACAGTCAATACATCATCTAAAACACTATTCTGAAAGACTACCCCGATTTTTAGATCCTTAGCATACGTGATAGTGCCACTAGTTGGTTTCAATAGGCCAATCAGGATGTTAATAGTAGTAGATTTACCTGCACCATTCGTGCCCAAATAAGCTACCAACTGTCCACGATTAATCTTCAAATTAACCTTGTTCAAAGCTAACTTCTTACCATATTTTTTAGTTAGATTAAAAGTTTCAATTAACATAAAAAGACTTCCTTTCTGAATTCATAATCAGAATACAGAAAAGAAGCCCTTTTGTACTTAAACCTCAAATAAGTGGTTCATTTTTACACACAAAGTGCAAAATAGCTAAATCAAAATTGCATTATTCATCCATCTTAACGTATTGTCCTTTTTCATCTACAACACCTTTGAAATGGTGCATGCTGCCATCTTCAGCCTGAAATTCACCTAAGTCAATTTCCCCATAGCCCTTTGTAGAATCAGTAACCTTAACATCATCAAAAGTTTCTCTGAAAAATTGATGAACAATTCTACTCTTCAACCGTATATCCTTTGAATGCTCAAAGGCTGCAGACAACGTAAAGCCCTCATCTAATTGTTCCTTGATAAAAACAATTAGATACAAGGTCGCTAAATTATAGCGGCGCACACCACTTTGATCATCTGAAATCGGCTTAATGTAGCCCTTAGTTTCCCAATAGCGCAATTGCCTTTGAGAAACACCAGTCAATTTACTAACTTCACCGATTCCAATTTCTAAATTTTTAAAAATGTCATGCATAATTTTTTTAGATTTCATCCTGATACCACCTTACAGTATAGTTATATTTTATATATTGTTGTTATCTTTTGCAACACAAGTGTTAATTTATCTAACTTATTTGTAAGATTATTTGACAATGGCAAATTTTAAGCCTATAGTTTTTATAGTTAACTTTTATAAGAGAAAGGAATATTACATGAATAAGCAACCAACGGATATTCATGGAAAAGCTTATAATCGAAACCTACTAGTTTTAGTTTTAATTATAGGTTCTTTCTGTACTGTATTAAACGGAACACTGCTTTCAACAGCGCTTCCTTCAATTATGCGTTCATTTAACATCAGCACCGCAACTGCTGAATGGCTTTCAACAGCCTTTCTGTTAGTTAATGGTGTTATGATCCCAATTTCTGCATGGCTAATCAATCGCTTCGGTTCAAGAAAAATGTATTTGTCAGCCATGTCAATCTTCTTTATTGGAACAGTGATCGCCGCAATTGCACCCAACTTTGGCACCCTGCTTGCTGGGAGAATCATTCAGGGATTAGGCGTTGGTGTTACTATGCCACTTTTACAAACAATTATGCTTTCTATCTTCCCAGCTAATAAGCGTGGTGCAGCAATGGGAACTGTTGGGATTGTTATTGGCTTAGCACCGGCAATTGGACCAACATTATCTGGTTGGATTGTTGATAACCTTTCTTGGCGTTACCTCTTCAGCATCATTGCCCCAATTGCGGGAATAGTAATTATCTTAGCTTTCTTTTTAATTAAAGATGTTTTACCAACTAAGAAAGAAAAAATTGATGTTTGGTCAGTAACAACCTCTACTCTAGGCTTCGGAAGTCTGTTGTATGGTTTTTCAGAAGCTGGTAACAAAGGCTGGACTAATCCCGAGATTTTAGGATTTATTGGATTTGGAATTATATTTGTAATCCTATTCGGTATCCGCCAATTGAAAATGGATGACCCATTTTTGGACATTACCGTTTTTAAACACTTTGAATTTTCACTGGCAGCTGCCTTAAGTGGTATCACCAACTTAGCGATGGTCGGCATTGAAATGGTTTTACCATTATATATTCAAAATTTGCGTGGCGTTTCTGCCTTCCATTCAGGTTTAATGTTACTACCTGGTGCATTGATGATTGGTATTATGTCGCCAATTACTGGCCGTTTATTCGACAAATATGGTGCACGTAAAATGGCAATTACTGGTATAACTTTGTTGACCATTGGAACCATTCCATTTGTCTTTTTAACTGAGCAAAGTTCGTACACGATGATTATCATTCTTTATGCAATCAGAATGGTCGGTGTAGCTTTGGTAATGATGAATGTTACTACATCTGGTATGAATTCTTTACCATTAAACAAGATTTCTCACGGTACTGCTGTTAACAACACTTTCAGACAGGTATTAAGTTCAATTGGTACTGCAATTTTGGTATCTGTTTTAACTACAACTACCAATAATAATATGCCTGGTAAAAGTTTACTTCATGCACTGCCACTTGAATACAAGACTAGAGCAATCAGTGCAACTTTAGACGGTTTTCATGCTTCATTTGCAATGAGTATCCTCTTCTCATTAATCGCATTAGTTCTTGCATTCTTCTTAAAGAAGGGCAATCGAGCACGTGAACATCAAGAAAAGGTGGATGGTTAAATGATACTTTTAATTCTAATCGTAGCTGCAATTATGTTTATTTACTTTAATATCATCCCTGGAAAAAGGCATACTTTTATTGCATGGCTATCATTAATCATAACAATTCTTTGTGTTGTCGGCATTGTAGAACATGATTATAATCACTGGGGAATGAAAACTAAAACAACCTCAAGCACTAACACTCTAGTTTCCAGTGCTACTCCTCGCCTGCCAATTTTGCTTTATCAGCCTTTAGGTAATGGAACTGAAAAAGTTTACCTTTATAAAACTGGTCAGCTTCAAAAGAAGCCAAAATCTATTAAATTAGATAAAGTATCGACAAAAGTAAAACGAAGCAGCCAACCAAAAGTAACGATTAAGACTACTCGCTACACCTATAGCAATACCTTTAATCAAATAATGTTTGGCGTCTTTGGTCATGACAAGGAGTTAAAACACAGAGAATATATTTTTTCTATTCCCTCCAACTGGAAAGTAATGTCAGTTAACGATGCCAAGCAGTTGCAAAAACAAATGATGAAAAAACAGCAGTTTTTAAAACAAAAATCAGCCCAATAAAATAATGAAGCTCAAACTTTGATCATGATATGAACCCCGAAATTCGGACATGAATTTCGGGGTTTTTATTTATGGCTAAATTGATATTTACAATAGCTGGAAAAATTAACTTCGTTTTAACTCAAATTTTACCATATGATTTAAGTTAACTTAAATCACCTTTACAAACGGTAAGTGTCAATATTTTTGCGGTAGGTTGTGAACCATTAGTCTAACCTTAATTTCTTAAATATTTATCTGATTTATTTCCCT